>JAAEEW010000095.1 GCA_013415595.1 Methanosarcinales archaeon
GACCTTCGGCGAAGAGATTCATGAAGGCCAGATTGTCTTTCATGCTGCCTCTGCGTCAGAACCTCCCGGGAAGAGAATCTCGGAGATAAAAACGGTCGCCATCCACTTAACATTTCACGACAGAAACGACATAAATATCCTATCAGAAGAAGGGACTTCCGCATTGCGAAAGCATAAAGTCATTCGCATGGCCAATGAAGCACTGGATCAAGGTGGTCTTCTGACGCAAGAGGATCTGGCTGTCCTTCTCTGCACCTCCAGAAGAACAATCCGGCGTGATATCAAAGAGTTGAAGCAACAGGGAATCGAAGTCCCGACGCGCGGAACCCTTCAAGATATTGGTCCAGGGGTATCACATAAAACGAAAATTGTAAAGATGTGGCTTGAGGGTTACGAATACACCGACATCGAACGCAAGACTGGCCATTCCGGCGTCTCGGTTCAGAGGTATCTCTCGGGTTTCTCGACGGTGGTTAGATTCTGCAGTCGAGGCTATTCTTTGCAGGAAATTCGCGAATTGACGGACATGTCTGACAGGTTGGTTCAAGAGTATCTGGACCTCTACGAAACCTTCAAAGACCGGCCGGAATCTCAAATTCGGTTCCAACAGATCCTGTCTGAATCTACGCCATCGAAAAAAAGCCAGCTATCCTGGAACAAGAGGCCCGGAGTGATGAACTCATGACAGATTCGAATGCAGAGCGGACTCTCAGGAAGTATAAGGGATTTGAAAACTCCGTCAAGCAGATGCTCACCCGGGAATATAAATTTCTAGGCGGCGAAAAGATCCAGGAGATGTTCATCAAGGATCTGCTTGTCGAATTCGACAGACATCTCAAGGATGGCTGGAAGCTTGATGCCGGTCAAGTTGTATGGTGGGCGGTGCACAAGGATGAATATCCTGGGCGCAACAAGACTATCGAGAACACGAGAATGGTTCCAGTTATCTTATCCATTGCCAGCAAGGATGATCTGAAGCTGAGACTGGATGGTTACTCTGCCAGGGAGGTCCGGAAGTGCAAAGTGGCGAGGATACTTCGGGAAGCATACGAGCAGAATGGCGTTTTGAATCAGGCGGATGTAAGCCTCCTGCTGGGAGTGAGTGCCGGCACTATCGGCAAGGACATCAAGGAATACCAGTTAGAGCATGCTGTTATCCTGCCTTATCGAGGGACGGTTCTCGATATAGGACCGACTCTGACCCACAAGAAGATTATCATTCAGCAATTCGTTAGAAACATCCCCAATCCGGAAATTGCGCGCAGGACTTCCCATAGCGAGGAAGCATGTGATAGGTACATCAAGGGATTTAAAAAGGTTCTAAAGCTCCACGGCGATGGAATTCCTGCGGAGAACATCGCTTCGGACCTGGAGATGAGCAAATCCCTGGTCTGCGAGTACGTCGAGATAATCGAGGATCTGGATGGGATGAGGAAGGGATAGAAAGGATGATAGCCACAGAAATCAATAGCATGAGAGATGTAGGGGTCACTTGTCACTATTTAGGCTTAAGCATATCTGCGACATAGTTATATACGGACCTCCCCACCATTCCCAGGAGATAAAAGGCATATTCTGCCCCCCAGGCACGACCACCCATGATCTCCGACATCCTGATTCCCTTTCTGGCCATCGCTCTGGCCGAGCTGGGGGATAAGACCCAGCTGTCCGTCCTCCTGCTCTCCATGAAGGCCAGGAACCACCTGAGCCTGCTCCTGGGGGTCATGCTGGCCTTCCTTCTGGTGGACGGTTTTGCCATCGTGGTCGGCTCCTGGATCACCAGGGTGATCCCCCTGGAGGTCCTCAAGGTGGCCTCGGGAGCGGTCTTCATCCTCTTCGGGCTGCTAATCCTGCGGGAGCTGGGAAAGAAGGAGGAGTCGGAGGATGATGTGAATTACGACAAGAATCCCTTCGTCTCCGGATTCCTGCTGATCTTCATGGCCGAATGGGGGGACAAGACCCAGATCGCCTCCGCCCTCTTCGCCACCAAGTACGATCCCTGGCTGGTCCTGGTGGGCATGATGGCCGCCCTGGGTCTGCTCTCGGTGACTGCCGTCTACCTGGGCCGGTTCCTGATAGCCCGGCTGGACAAGAGGCTGATCACCAAGGTGGCCGGGGTTCTGTTCATCCTCATGGGGCTATCCTTCCTGGCCCTGTAGGTCTGATGCATGGTCTGATCCGAGGTCTGATCGATGCAGGGTCAGATCCGAGGTCTCTTGCGGCTGCTGGCCAGCTCCGGGAGCAGATCTCCTTTCTCCCCAAGGATGAGGATTTCCTGGCCAGATCTGTTTCCTCTCTTTTTCGCATAAATTTATAAAGTATTGAAGCGGAAATGTTATGGTAATTTTTCGGATAGGTGGTCTTAACATGCAAAGGGGTATACTCTGTCCATCCTGCAAAGAGGGGGTTTTGTCTGGTTCTCTGCTGACTATCGCCCTTCTGATTCTGGCAGCTCTGGTGCTGGCAGGGCCGGGGGCAGCCCATCCGCCGTCGGCGGTGGCCCTGGCCTACGACCAGGACAACCAGACCCTGACGGTGACCGTCACCCACGATATCGGCGCCAGCGACCCGGCCAGACATCACGTCCAGAAGGTGGAGATAAAGAAGAACGACGAGGATGTCATCGAGGAGGAGTACGACACCCAGGCCTCCAGTCCCCAGGTCACCTTCACCTACAACCTGTCCGCCGTTGAAGGCGACATGATCGAGGCCGAGGCTTACTGCTCCATCTACGGCGACAAGAAGGCTCAGATGACGGTGCAGGGCCAGTCCGGGACCGTTCCGGCGGCCTCGGCCAAATCTTCCGGTCCTCAGGGCCAGAGCCAGCCCGGATTTGAGGTGGTCATGGGCGGGGCCGTCATTGGCGCCATGTACATGGCCAGGCGGGACTGAGCGAACCGACTGTTAAATATTTTTAATCAAATGTTAATCATAGATGAGGTACCTGTCATGAATCTGCTAGTAGTCTACTATTCGCTTTACGGTCATGTCCATAAGATGGCCGAGGCCGTGGCCCAGGGAGCAAGGGAGGTCCAGGGGGCCCGGGTCGAGATGCGCCGGGTTCCGGAGACCCTTCTGCCGGTGGTCCTGGAGAAGATGGGAGCAGCCGAGGCTCAGTGGGCATTGGCCCGGATGCCGGTTTGCACCGTGGACGAGCTGGCCGACGCCGACGCCATAATCTTCGGCACCCCGGTCTACTTCGGCAAGATGGCCTCCCAGATGTCCCAGTTCATCGATATGACCAGCCCCCTGTGGTTCGACCGCTCCCTGGTGGGAAAGCTGGGAAGCGCCTTTTGCTCCTCCGGGTCGCAGCACGGCGGCATGGAGGCGGTGCTGCTGAGCTTCCACACGGTGATGCTCAACCACGGCATGATCGTGGTCGGCCTGCCCTACACCTTCGAGGGCCAGAGGAGGACGGACGAGGTGACCGGAGGCACTCCCTACGGCGCTTCCACCATCTCCGGGGCCAGGGGCGACCGCATGCCCACGGAAAACGAGCTGGCTGCAGCCCGCTTCCAGGGCAAGCACGTGGCCACGATCGCCACCAGGCTATTTGGATAGGTCGCCAAAGTCCCAATCACCCAAACATTTTTTAAATCATCGCTGGGGGATTTCTTCCCGGGGACCGGCTCACCGCAAGAGATTTCTCCGACCAAGGGACCAGTATGCAGAAGAAGAGAGTGAAGAATGGCGCTCCGGCTAATTGAGACCATACTCCCGGAGAACGAACGGGAGAACCTGGAGAGGCTCCTTCGGGACGAGGAGCAGGTCAAGGGCATAAGGATCCTGGGGGTGTGGGTACAGCCGGTGATGGGGGTCTGGGAGTATCCGGTGGCCGGGGTGTGGCAGAAGCGATTTTTTGAGAACCAGATCGTGGTCAAGGTCCTGCTCCAGACCGAGCAGAGCGAGGGCCTGCTGGACTCCCTGGAGGAGCGCTTCTCGGAGCTGGACGGCTTTCGGGTCAACGTCTTCAACGTAGAGGCCTCCTTGCCCCGGGTCTCGCCGGAGAAAGACGGCCAGGTCCAGCTCCGAAAGAAGCCCCCTGTACCAGTCTCGGAGGCCTCTATGGACGAGGAGAGAACGCCGCCGGACGGAGGGAAGAAGCCGGCAAACGGGGCGATGAAGCTCCTGGCGGAGGGGCTGAAGAACGAAAAATCGGCTGAAGGCAGGGTCAAGACGAAGACCAGGATCAGCCGGGAGGAGCTGTACACCGAGATCTCGGACACCACCCGGCTCACCAGCGTCTACGTGGTCACGGTGGTCCTATCGTCCATCGTCGCTGCCATCGGCATCCTGAACAACAACGTGGCGGTGATCATCGGGGCCATGGTCATAGCTCCCCTCCTGGGCCCGAACGTGGCCCTATCCCTGGCCACCACGCTCGGCGACTCGGACCTGGCCAAAAAGGCCCTCTTCACCAACCTGATCGGGATCGTGGCCTCGGTGATCCTATCAGTGGCCCTGGGCTACCTGCTGCACGTGGACCCAAGTATACCGGAGATTCACATCCGCACCCAGGTGGGCCTGGTGGAGGTGGCGCTGGCCCTGGCCTCCGGGTGCGCCGGCGCCCTGGCCTTCACCACCGGAGCCTCGGCGGTGCTGATCGGGGTGATGGTGGCCGTGGCCCTTCTGCCCCCTCTGGTGACCTTTGGCCTGCTGCTGGGATCCGGGTACACCAGCCTGGCCGAGGGAGCGCTGCTGCTCTTCCTGGTCAACTTCATCTGCGTGAACCTGGCCGGGGTGGCCACCTTCCTGGCTCAGGGGGTCATTCCCCGGGCCAAGTGGGAGGCGGCCAGAGCGGAGAGCGCAACCGTGGTGTCCATCATCCTCTGGATCTGGCTCCTGGCCTTCGTGGTGGTCTTCCTGTTGATAAGAGGCCTGTAGCTAGCATTCTCATGGCTGAGAGTAAACGGCTTGATGCCGGTCCGGAGCGGTCACGGTATGTTGCCGCATGATGGCTGCACTCTCTTGGCTGAGTGAGTGCAAGCGGCTGATGCAGGGAACGCTATGCCTGAGAGTTGGGAGCCCGGGCTTTTTGGAGGCCGGGGGCCAGGATCAGGACGTCTCCGGCGAAAGAGGCAGGCTGGCGAAAAGGGCGGGGGCCTCGATCTCTGCTGCATTCGGATTGAATATCTTTGCCGGATATTTAGGACAGCTCTTGCACGGTGATGGTGGGAAATCCAGGAGGTGGGCTTTCGAATCGCCAGAGATGTCACCCTAACAAATTGTCGATTTATCATTTCTGTCAATTTTTATCAAATCCATCAATTTTATGGGTATTTTTTAATATACATTTGATTTTCAATCTTCTCCCCATTCGTCGTCTGTAATAATCGATAAATAATTTACAATTTATGGCCTTATCGTCTTTTTCTCCTCCAGGGAAAAGCTATTTGAGGGGGAACAACTTTCCACCCGTGGTCGACAGGCCCCCTGCTGATTGGGACGCGGGAGCCTTGCCCTCAGCGAAACCTGTTCAGGGGTGGGTTCCGGTGCTCAAGCTGATAAAGAGAAAATCCAAGAAGGTCGACCTGGCGTTGCCTTCTGTCCCCTCGGTGCTGGAGAGGGAAGAGCCGGATAAACGGGCCGATCCGGTGAAGATCACCATCATAGATTACGACGAGGCCCAGTTCCAGGAGCACGAGGCCCTGACGCCGGAGGACTGTGCCGAGTTCAAGCACCAGCCCACTGTCACCTGGATCAAGGTGGACGGAATTCACCAGCACGAGATAATTGAGCGTCTTGGAAAAATTTTTGACATTCATCCCCTGATTGTAGAGGACATATTCAGCACACA
>JAAEEW010000096.1 GCA_013415595.1 Methanosarcinales archaeon
CGAGGCGGCCGTGGTTCCCAATGAGGGCCAGTATTTCACCGGCTACGTCTACGACATGACCATCGAGCCCACCCACTCTTTCATATCCCAGGGATTGGTGCTCCACAACACCATCAGCGTGGCCAAGGCCGGGGTCATGGCCACCCTGAAGTCCCGATGCGCCCTGCTGGCGGCGGCCAACCCCAAGATGGGCCGCTTCGACAAGTACGAGCCGGTGGCCCCCCAGATCAACCTGACCCCGGCCCTGATGTCCCGGTTCGACCTCATCTTCGTCCTCACCGACGACCCGAACACCGACCGGGACACCCACATCGCCGGCCACATCATCCGCAGCAACTACGCCGGGGAGCTCTCCACCCAGAGAACCATCAACACCAGCATCACCCTGGCGGAGATAGAGAATGCCATGACCGTCATCAAGCCGGAGATAGAGCCGGAGATGCTGCGCAAGTACGTGGCCTACGCCAGGAAGAAGGTCTTTCCCACCCTGACCGAGGAGGCCAAGGAGCGCTTCCAGAGTTACTACGTGGACCTCAGGGGACACGGCCAGGACTCCAACAAGCCGGTGCCGGTCACCGCCAGACAGCTGGAGGCTCTGATCCGCCTGGGCGAGGCCAGCGCCAGGCTGAGGCTGAAGAGCGATGTGACCATCGAGGACGCCAACCGGGTGATACGCATTCTGGAGTCCTGCCTGAAGAAGGTGGGGGTGGACCCGGAGACCGGCCAGCTGGACGCCGACGTCATCGCTGTAGGCATCAGCAAGAGCACCAGAGATAATATAAAAATATTGATAGATATCATCCGGGAGATCAGCGCCGACCGGCAGGGACCGGCCCCCCTGGACCTGGTCCTGGAGAGGGCTGCAGAGAAGGGAATAGACGAGCACAAGGCAGAAGAGAACATCATCCGCATGTGGCGGGAGGGCACCCTCATTCAGCCGAGGGATGGGTTCTTTAAGGTGCCGTGAAGAGTGGCCTGGCAATGGAAGAGACTATGTGCCTCAAGACCTATCGGGTAGGAAAGGAGGTGCTGGTGGCGGCCTGCGATCTGGATCTGATGGGCCGCAAATTCGCCGAGGGCGAGCTGCAGCTGGATGTAAATTCCGAATTCTTCGGCGATCAGAGAGCCACCCCCTCCGACCTGGAGGCAGCGATGATGAATGCCACCATGGCCAACTTCGTGGGAGCGAGAACCGTGGAGTGGGCCATAGGCCTGAATTACGTAGACAGGGATAATATTCTTCTCATTGAAGGCATCCCCTGCGCCCAGATGGTGCGAATGTGAAGCCCAGCATCTGTCCCCGGTGCGGCCAGCCTTCCGACGAGGGGCTGTGCGAGCGTTGCCTGCTGCAGTCCACGGAGATCATGAGCTGCCCTCCCCAGGTGGAGATCACCGTGTGCTCGGTTTGCGGCTCTGTGTCCAGGGAGGGCCACTGGCAGGCGGAGGACGTCACCCTGGAGGATCTGATCAACGAGGCCCTGCATAGGGAGGTCAGGGTGCACGCCGACCTGAAGAAACCTGTTTTGAGCGTGGACCTGAGCTCCCGGGGGGATACGATCTATGTGGCCGAGGTGACGGTCCGGGGCCTGTTCAAGGGCATCGAGGCTGAGGATAGCTGCCAGGTGCGGGTGAAGATCCTCCGCCACTCCTGCGACCGGTGCAGCCGCATAGCAGGCAAGTATTTCGAGGGCCTAGTCCAGGTCCGGGGAAGCGACCGCATCCCGGAGAAGGCCGAGCTGGAGATGGCCCGGGAGATGGCTCTATCCATGGCTGACTCGACCTTCAAGAGGGGGGACACCTTCGCCTTCATCCAGGAGATCAAGGACGTGCGTGGAGGAGTGGACATAATCGTGGGCTCCACCACCCTCGGGAGGCAGATAGCCAAAGCCCTGCAGCAGAGGTTTGGGGGACGGCTCCTCGAGTCGCGAAAGCTGGTGGGCTGCAAAGACGGCAGGGACGTGTACCGGACCACCTTCCTGGTGAGGCTGCCCAGGCTATGCCGGGGGGACGTGATCTGGGCCCGGGGAGATATCTGGGAGGTGGTGGGATTCGACGTCAAGAGGACCTATTTGAACTCCCTGAGAACCGGCGCCAGGTCCACCCTATCCGATGATGACGCAGAGCAGGCCGAGATCCTGGGCTCCAGGGATGGCGCGAAGAGCAGCGTGGTGGTGGCCAGGGATGATAAGGTGGTGGAGATACTTGATCCGCAAAGCTTCGAGACCGTAGCCGCCATCAGGCCCTTGCACCACGACCCAGAACCGGGGCAGGAAGTGCTGGTCCTCAAGACCGACAGAGGATATGTATTATTGCGTTAAATTTATATACCGGGAGATGCCCTGAAAGGCACGATTCCCACCACAAAGTTATTAAACTAGTTTTACCCCTTTTCTAAGTGATAGAGTCTCGCAAGTGAGCTCATCGACCATGATTAAAGCCCGAGCAGTGGCGACTTACATTGTGCACAGGAGAGAATAGGCGAACTGTGTACAGTTATATCAGATCCATGAAGCTGATGCCTGGACTTAAGATGGTTAGATAAAAGCACCTTCACGATCATTCACCGCTAACCGGAATACCCGAGTTCTTAGCAGTAGGACGGCGATTGGGTTGCAGAAATGGGGTGCAACCCGTAACTGTGGGATTCCGCAATCCTAGCTTTGGCTTTGGGAGTTGGTGTTACTTTTATCTGGCTATTTTAAAATTTGAGGTGTCTTATATGCAAAATGTTGACACAACTAAATATGTAATTTATGCTGACATCAACGCGGATGGAATAGTGGAACGCCCCGACGTTGTGGGAGCAATATTCGGCCAGACCGAGGGTCTTTTGGGAAGCGACCTGGACCTGAGAGACCTGCAGAAGACGGGCCGCCTGGGAAGGATAGATGTCCAGATCACCTCTAGCGGAGGGAAATCAAGCGGCACCATCTCCATTCCCTCCAGCTTCGACAAGGTGGAGACGGCCATCCTGGCGGCAGCCCTGGAGACCATAGACCGGGTAGGACCCTGCATTGCCCGCATCAACGTCACCAAGATCGAGGATGTGAGAGCCTCAAAAAGAAAGTATGTCATAGAGAGGGCCAAACGAATACTGGTGGAGATGTTCGACGAGAACATCCTGGAGACCGAGGAGATCACCGAGGAGATAAAGCAGTGTGTGCGCATCGAGGAGATAACCCACATCGGTCGGGACAACCTGCCTGCGGGTCCAAACGTCCTGGATTCCGACGCCATACTGGTGGTTGAGGGCCGGGCCGACGTGCTCAACCTGCTCAAGTACGGCATCAAGAACTCGGTGGCCGTCGGTGGAACCAATGTTCCTCCCACCATCACCGAGCTATGCGCCAAGAAGGTGGTCACGGCCTTCACCGACGGCGACCGGGGCGGAGAGCTGATAGTGAAGGAGCTCTTGCAGGTGGCGGACATAGACTACGTGGCCAGGGCGCCGGAGGGCAAGTGCGTGGAGGAGATGACCCAGAAGGAGATCGTGAGGGCTCTTCGCCAGAAGATACCGGTTGAGCAGGTCCTGGACCTCTACAAGATCAAGAGCCAGCCCCGGCGCCGCCGGGAGGTGGCCACCAAGAGAAAGAGCCTGATCAGGGAGAAGCCCCTGTGCGTGCGCCCCGTCCCTCAGAGGCCGGAGATAATATCCCACAAGGTCAAGCACGAGGCCCGGCACGAGCTGGAGAAAGTTCCCCCCGTCCAGGAGGAGGAAGCAGTCCCGGAGATAGACCTGGCTGCCGAGCCCCAGGACGAGTGGTTCAAGCAGCACGTGGATGAGCTGGACGGCACCCTGTCCGCCAGGCTATTCGACCGCAACCAGAACGCCCTGCGGGATGTGGCGGTCAGGGACCTGGCCAGGGAGCTGAAGGAGTCCAACGGCGACGTAAGCGGCGTCATCTTCGACGGCGTGGTTACCCAGCGCCTGCTGGACATCGCCGCCGAGAAGGGGCTGGAGTACCTCATCGGTGCGAAGCTAGGCAACATCGCCAAGACCCCCATCGGGGTCAAGGTGGTGACCAAGGAGGACTGAGGTCCTCCCCCAAATCCCCATTTTTGCAGGGTCCAGATCTCTCTTTTTCATCCCTTTGTCCGCTCCCCATTCCCCCCGGCCATCTACTATTTAAGCGGACGGGGCCATCTAAAATCAGACATGGATTTCAAGCAGTGTATCGTTATCAGGGAAGACCTCAAGCTCTCTTCCGGAAAGCTGGCGGTGCAGGTGGCCCACGCTGCGGTGATGGTTCTGGAGATGGCGGACAGGGAGTGCGTAGCCAGATGGAAACGGGAAGGACAAAAGAAGGTAGTGCTGAAGGCCAAAGACGCCGAGGCCCTGTACAGGCTGCGGGCAGAGGCCGATCAGTTGGGAATTCCGGCGGCCATAGTGGTGGACGCCGGGCTCACCGAGATTCCGCCGGGAACGGTGACTGCTCTGGGCCTGGGGCCGGTGGCCAACAAGCAGATGGATAAGTTAACCGGGAGGCTGAGCCTGGTCTGAGGTCCTGGAAGGCCTCTTGTTTGATCGAGGTGGTGACGGAAGCGTGATCTCTTCTCCAAAGACGGACCGGGACATCGGCCTGGAATATTACCTGACTGACACCCCGGGCATCGGGGGTAGCCTGCGCCGCCTGGCGGAGGACTTTCAGGTGGAGGAGGGCTATCCGGAGATGACGTATGAGGGCGGCAGGTTCCTGATCGTGGAGGTGGAGAAGTCCAACTGGGACATGCACCACCTGATCAGAGATCTTTCCCGGGCCCTGAGGATCAGCCAGCGCCGGTTCGGCTGGGCGGGAACAAAGGACAAGAGGGCTCTCACCAGGCAGCGCATCAGCATCCTGGGGGTGGAGGAGAAGGATGTGCACAAGGTCAGACTTCCCGGAGTGGGCCTCACGGTCCTGGGCAGCACCAACCGGTCGGTGGGGCTTGGCGACCTGACCGGCAACCGCTTCACGATCCGGGTGAGGGATCTTGATGTGGGCCCCGGGGAGGCGGCGCTGTGCCTGGAGAGGACCACCGCAAAGATCCGGGAGCAGGGGGGAGTTCCCAACTACTTCGGTGTTCAGCGCTTCGGCGAGGTGCGGCCGGTCACCCACCTGGTGGGCCGGGCCCTGGCCAGGGGCGACCTGGAGCTGGCGGTCTTCACCTATCTGGCCCTGCCCTACCCCGACGAGCCGCCGGTCACCAGGACGGCCAGGGAGAGGCTGTGGCAGGACCGGGACGTCTCCCGGGCCCTCAGGGAGTTTCCGCCCCACCTTCACTATGAGCTGGCCATGCTGAACCACCTGCGAGCCAATCCTGGTGACTATGCCGGGTCCTTCGACGTCCTGGCCCCCAACTTAAAGCGCATGTTCATCCACGCCTACCAGTCCTACATCTTCAACCGCATCCTGAGCCGCCGCCTGGAGGCGGGGATGCCTCTTGGCCTGGCCGTGGAGGGCGACGTGGTCTGCTTCTCCCGGGACGGCCGTCCCGATCTGAGCCGGCTGCAGCGGGTGGGGGCCGACGAGCTGGGCGCGGTCAACCGGCTGGCAAAGCTGGGAAGAGCATTTGTCACCCTGCCCCTATTCGGCAGCCAGAGCGAGCTTGCCGGGGGACGGGAGGGCCGGATAGAGGAGACGGTGATAGCGGAGGAGGAGGTGGCCAGAGAGGACTTCGTCATCCCGGAGAACCGGGAGCTGGGGTCCACCGGCGCCAGACGGACGGCCATCCTGAGGGTGAATCCCGGACACCACCTGGAGGAGGACGGATCGGCCGTCCTGGAGTTCGTCCTCCCGCCCGGCTCCTACGCCACCGTGGTCATGCGGGAGTACATGAAATCAGGGAGTTTAAGAGAAGGGAAGAATGAGAAAAAGTGTGAAGGAAAAGAGCGACGATAAAGGTAGTTAGAAGAGAATGGAAGTTGTCCCAATCGAGCTAAAGATTAAGGCTGCAGATCTCAGGAAACAGGTGTCACAATGATTGAAATTCTCGATGACCCTTACGTGGTCACTTACAAACAGATTCATGCCATGGCCAGCGAGTCCCGGGACCGGGTGGAGCTGCTGGAGCGCTCCTCCTGCTACGGAGGGTCGGCCTGGGCCAGATACCACTACAGCCGGGGTCCTCTGGTGGAGAGCTCCAGGAACCTGGGAGAATGGTTCCGCTACCTGGTGAGGGTGGGAAGCGTGGACCTGGACCTGGTATCCTCCCGCCGGTCGGCGGGGATCAGGTCTATGGTCATCAACGGCGACGAGGTGGAGGTAACCTACGCCGGGCTTGGCGGCGGAGGGGTGGGAGCCACCCTATCCCGGGCGGGGGCGGATGACGTCATCCGCTCCCAGTGCACCGAGGCCGGAGGGGGGCGGGTGGCCAGCGGGACCCTCGTCCTCCCCCGCCGGGAGAGGCTGATCATCGGGGTGGACGACACAGACTCCAAGACCAGGGGAGCCACCTGGACCCTGGTGCATAATATTGCATCTCGGGTGGACCGGCCGGAGGCCCGCTACGTCTCCCACTCCCTGGTCCAGCTCTTCCCCGTTCCGCACAAGACCCAGAACTGCGTCTCCACCGCTGTGGAGTTCGCCTGTCTTCCCGGAAAGAGCCAGGGGATGCTGAATGATTTCCAGGAGCTCCTGGAGAAGTACACCGTCTCCGAGCAGACGGGGATGGCCGCCTACGCCGCCTTTGACCCCAGCATCCTCCAGCCCTACGCCGATCGCTGCCGCAGGGAGCGGATCGACTACCAGGATGCCGTCCTGGCCGCAGAGGAGGCCGGCGTGCAGGTGATCATGGACGGGAGAGGGCTGATCGGAGCCCTGGCCGCCCTGCCTTACTGCGCCCGCCCCGACCAGTCGGTGATCCCCGGAGGAGACTGATGTTCTCCGGCCTCGATGCCCTGAAGTCTGCCGTCTTTGAGCTGGGAATCGAGGTCCTGACCTACGTGCCCGGCTATCCCATCACCGGGGTGGCCGATGCCCTGTTTGCGGAGTGTGCGGTCAACGAGAAGGTGGCCCTGGAGACGGCCCTGGGGGCCTCAGCCACCGGGGCCCGGGCCATGGTCCTGGTCAAGCACGTGGGGATGAACGTGCTGGCCGATCCCCTGCTGATCTCCGCCAGCCATACCATCGGCTCCGCTGTCGTGGTGATCGCCGGGGACGACCTGGGCCCCCAGGGCTCCCAGGCGGAGATGGACAGCCGCTATTTCGGCACCCTCAGCCAGCTTCCCCTCTTCGATCCCGCCGGTCCTTCCTCCCTTTTCCAATCCCTGGCCGAGGCCTGCTCCGTCTCCGAGGAGATCAAAGCTCCGGCCATAGTGCGAATAACCCCCCGCCTGACCGGGGCGGAGGAGGATTCGATCCGCAGGCCGTCCATACCCAGAGAGAGACATAAGAGGTTTGACCCCGCCATCTGGAACCTGACCGCCCGGGGCCGGGCCCAGAGGTTCTACGGCCAGGTCATCCCCGCCCTGGAGGAGAGGTCCCACAACTCCGGCCTCAACTTCCTGCGAGAGGCGGGAGAGGCCGGCCCCGGGCTGGGATTGGGCATAATAGCCAGCGGCCATCCGGCCTTCCTGTGTAGAGACCTGCCGGCATCCCTCTTCGTGCCCGGATACGTCCATCCCCTGCCCTGGGAGAGGCTATGCAGATTCGCAGCCGCCCATGACCCCGTCCTGGTGGCCGAGGAGCCCTGGCCATTCATCGAGAGCCAGCTTTGCGGACTATCCGGGCTACGCGGCCGACTGACCGGCCACCTGCCCTACGGCCCCCTGGAGGCGGAGGACCTGGAGCGAGCCCTCCAGCTCCTGAGGGAGGAAAGGGTGGCCGGACCAGCGGTCCAGCCGGAGACGGCAGCACAGAGGAAAGGTCGATCCATCTGCGACGACTGCCCCTTCCTATCCCTCTTCAGGGCGATAGGCCGGATGGAGGTCCCGGTGGCTGGAGACGCCGGCTGCAGCATCCTGGCCGTGCGCCAGCCGGTGCAGGCGGTGGACGTGGCCTATGGGCTGGGCTCCTCCATCGGCGTAGCCTCCGGCTTCAGGAAAAAAGGAATAGCGGTGATCGGGGACTACGCCTTTGCCCACAGCGGAGTGCAGGGGCTGATGAACGCCCGGTGGCAGAAGAAGAGCTTGCTGGCCATAGTGGTCAGGAACGGGGTGGCGGCCATGACCGGAGGACAGGAAGCCATCGATCCGGAGCCCCTCCTCCAGGCCCTGGCCCCGGACCTGATCAGGCTGGAGGAGACGGCCATCGAGGACGAGATCGTCGAATTGCTGGCCTCCGAGCTCTCCCGGCCCGGTCTCTCGGCCATCATGGCCTCGGGAACCTGTCCCCGCCAGGGCCCCCCATCCTAGACCTTCATCTTCAGGACTTCGTGTCCTGCCCCTGCCCGGGCCTGTACCCTGGCCCCGGCCGCCTGGGAGCAGCTCGCCTCAGCCTCCAGCTCCCGGTGGCTGCTGGCCCGGTTGAAGTAGGTGTACACGCTGAGGGCCTTATGCAGCTCGGCCAGAATGCGGGGCAGGTCCGGCCGGTTCATGTGCCGCTCCATGGTGCGGTTGATGTAGCCGTCGGGATCGTAGTTGAAGAACCTCAGCAGCTTCTCGCAGCTATCGCCGGCGATCTGGCCGCAGACCTTCCAGGAGCTGCCGTCGCAGATCACGTGCACCTCGTTGACGCACCCCAGCAGGTTGTGGAAGTCGCCCAGGGTGTCCTGGTAGGCTCCCAGCAGGAAGATTCCCAGGTAGTAGTCCTCGCCGCTGGTAAGCTTGTGCAGCTCGATGCAGTCCCGGGTCCCGTTCTTGCCTGCGAACTTCTTGATCTCCCCGTCTGAGTCGCATGTGATGTCGGCGATGGTCCCCGTCTCGCAGGGCATCTCCCGGTGCCTGTGCAGCGGCATCATGGGGAATATCTGCTCTACGCCCCACATGTCCGGAACCGACTGGAATAGAGAGAAGTTGCCGATGTACTTCTGGCTGATCAGCTTCTTTAGGTCCTTGAACTCGGTGGAGGTGTCTGCGGCCTGCAACGCCAGGCTGGCCGCCCTCTGGCAGACCATCCAGAACAGGCTCTCCCCCCGGGCCCGCTCCTCCAGGCCGATGTTTCCCAGGTTGAAGGAGTCCAGGAGCTCGTCCCGGTTGTGCAGGGCGTCGTGATAGTATTCCTTGTAGTTCTTGATGCTGATATTCTTGAAGGCGAAGTAGAGGTCCTCTATCTGCAGGGGGTCGCCTTCCCGGGGACAGGTGGCAAAGCCGTCCTTGGAGTTCTTCTTGCCGATGACCTTGAAGACCAGGAAGGAGTGGTAGGCGGCGATGGCCCGGCCGCTCTCGGAGACGATGGTGGGACAGGGCACCGCTTCCTCGTCGCAGATCTTTTGCAGGGTGTATACCACGTCGTTGGAGTACTCCCGCAGGGAGTAGTTGGCGCTGGAGGGTTCAGACGTCCGGCTGCCGTCGTAGTCCACGCTGAGTCCTCCACCCACGTTGAAGTACTCGATATCCGCGATCCGCTTGATCTTGGCGTAGACCCGGGCGGCCTCGTTCATGGCGTCCTTGATGCGGTGAATGTCCGTTATCTGGGAGCCGATGTGGAAGTGCAGCATCTTCAGGCTGTCCAGCATCTCGTTCTCCGCCAGGATCCTGATGGTCTCCAGGGCTTCTCCGGTGGACAGCCCGAACTTGGAGGACTCGCCGCCCGACTCCGCCCAGCGGCCGCTGCCCTTGGAGAACAGCTTGAAGCGCAGTCCCAGCTGGGGCTTGACCCCCATCTCCCTGGCATAGCGCAGCACGTCGTAAAGCTCCTCAAACAGGTCCACCACGATCATGATGTTGTGGATGTCGTTGAAGCTCAGCGCCAGGCGCAGGTACTCCTCGTCCTTGTAGCCGTTGCAGATCAAAAGAGCGTCTTTAGGAAGCTCCAGGGTGAGCGCCGCCAGCAGCTCGGCCTTGGTCCCCACCTCCAGCCCCAGGTTCATGGGCCGGCCGTAGTCTATGAGATACTCGATGACCTCTTTTCTCTGGTTGACCTTCATGGGAAATACAGGCTGATAGGCCCCGCCATAGTTGAACTCGATGATGGAGTCCCTGAAGGCCTGGGTGATCTCCCTTAGACGGTCGTCGATGATCTGGGGAAAGCGTATCAGCAGCGGAAAGGCCACCCCGCTGGACTCCATCCTGCACAGCACGTCCATGATGTCCACGCTGTGAGCGGCATTCTTGTCCGGAGAGATCGATAAATTGCCTTTGTTATTGATGGAAAAATAGCCGTTTCCCCAGTTCGATACGCCATAGCGGGCAATGGAGTCGTCAACCCTCCACATGCGAAACCCTCCCCTCACGCCGTCTCATGGATAGAGTCTCGTCATTTTTATTCCGCAGTCCATAATTCAGTCTATGATTGTTAATAATCGACATAACATCATTCACCCCGTACCTGATTATAGCAGTGGTCTTGAGTTTGGGATTAGATGCAGTTTTGATATTTAAAGATATTAGTAGGTGCAATTTTATAAAATAATCTCCTCCCTGGAAAATCTTTAAAAGCCCCGAGGACTCTCCAGGAGCTTATGATTGGACATAGCGAGGATAATCCAGATCACCCTCCGGGAACGATCGACCGTCCGCCCCGGACCACACTTCCGGTGAAGGCCAGAAGCGTTGCCCAGCTCGCTTCAGCCATGTCTAACATGGGCTTCCAGGGCGGCCAGTTCGGGGAGTCGTTTCGCATATGGCAAAAGATGCTGCAGGAAAAGGAGATCACCGTCTTCCTGGGCATCGCCGGGGCTATGGTCCCCGCCGGCCTGCAGGAGATGATAGCCTACCTCATATCCAACCGCATGGTGGACTGCGTGGTCAGCACCGGAGCCAACCTCTTCCATGACATGTGCGAAGGGCTGGGAATAGTCCACTACCGGGGTGACTGCTCTGCCGACGACGCCTACCTCAAGGAGTGCAAGATCGACCGCATCCACGACGTCTTCGTCTCCGAGGTGGACCTGCACCGGGCGGACATCTACATAGCCAACCTGGCAAAGAGGCTCGATCCCGGCATCAGCTACTCCTCCCGGGAGCTGATGGAGATGATCGGCAAAGACATGCCCCCCACGACCATCCTGGGAAGCGCCAGCCGGGCCGGTGTGCCGGTCTTCGTGCCCGCCCTATCCGACAGCTCGATAGGCATCGGCCTGGTCATGGCCTGGCGAGAGGGCCACAAGGTCAATATCGACCAGATAAGGGACGTGGACGAGATAACCCAGATAGTGGAGAAGTCCACCCAGACAGGAGTGGTGTTCATCGGCGGCGGCGTTCCCAAGAACTTCATCCAGCAGACCAAGGTAATCGCCGAGCTGATGGGCAACTACAGCGGCGGCCACAACTACGCCATCCAGTACACCACGGACACCCCCCACTTCGGAGGGCTCTCCGGATGCACCTTCAGCGAGGCCATCTCCTGGGGCAAGGTGCACAAGGAGGCCAAGAAGGTGCAGGTCTTCGCCGACGCCACCATCTCCGTGCCATTGATCGTCCAGGCCCTGAGCGAGGGGGCTCCGGCGAGAGAGACCGTCCCCGTCTGCCGGTGGAAGGGCTCAGAGCTCACCCTGAGCTACGAGCCCCCGAAGTAAAGGGCGGCAGCTCTCAGGAGATTTTAAAGAGCATCCGGAGACGAACCCTGGGCAACACGGAATTTCGATTCTGAAGCGGCCCCCCCCCGATTGGGGCCGTTTTTCAAAGCCAGGGATGAATTGGGGGATTTTCATCCCCCGGCACTTCATCCCGGATTAAAATCCGGTTACGCTGGCCAGCTCCAGGCTCTGGGACCGGTCGTCGGTCCCTTCCACCAGGATGACCAGGTTTTCATTTGTCCACAGGAACAGGTACCTCATGGTGTCCTGGGTCCGGTCCCTGATCTCCGTGACCTCGTGGCCGTTGACTATGGCCGTGCTGAACCTGTCCACGCCGAGAGCGGGTGGTCTCTGGTACTCCTCCAGGGCCCTGTAGTTCTCGGCCGCGGCGGTGGCAATCTCCGGGCTCTGGGTCTCGATGAGGGTGATCCTGGCGTCGAAGGCCTGGCCCAGAGGGGCCCATTGATACTTTCCGACGGTGGCGTTGACCTGGCCGATGTCCCGGCTGCCGTAGAAGTCCTTGATCTCCTCGGTGATGTTGACGTTCTTCGTGTTCTTGTCCATCACCGCCAGGAGGGTGAATCCCTGGGGCAGGTTGTCGGTGGGAACAGAAGCCGTGACGGCCTCGTCATTCTCATCCACGCACCCGCAGATGGGCAGCAATATCAGAGAAATGAGCAATATGCAGATGTAATGTGTCTTCATAGGAGTGGAGATTTGGCCTGCCCGGAAATAAAGGTTTCCAGAGAGATAAACGACTGGCAGAGGCCGCTTTGATTTAAATCTAATAAAAAAGGCTTTGATCCCCCGGTTCAGGGGGATGCCACGACGGCTTCCTGGGAGATGATGCTTACCTCCACCAGCTCGCCAGGGACCTCTTTGGAGTCTCCCAGGATGCCCTCCAGAAGGACTTTCCCCTGGGAAGAGACCAGCCTGACCACGCCGTCCATGATCAGCTCTCTCTTCTCTCCGGACTGCAGATAAACATTCAGCTCGCACATGGTTACACCCTTTTTTTAGCGGACCCGGCGGGATTCGAACCCGCGACCCCCGGGTTAGAAGCCCGGTGCTATATCCTGGCTAAGCCACGGGTCCCCTTTATGGGGGGGACTTAACCCCCCTTGGGTGGCACCTGGCCCAGTGCCTCTTTGAGCTGTTCCTGGAGCTGGGCGAACCTTCCCTGTATGCGTTCCTCCTGCTTGGCGACCGTCGTGAGCCTTAGCTCCAGGAGGTCCTTTCGCTCTTTCAGGTCCTCCAGCAGGGTGGCCCTTTCCGCCTTGAGGAATATCTCTCCTACGTTCTTGTAGACCACGGCATCCTCACTGGCGCCATCCAGCTCTTTCAGTGCGGATTCCGTCTCTTTCTTTAAAACCTCTATTTGATTCTTCTGGTTGACCAGCGCCTGTCCCTGCTGCTGTAGCTGCTGCAGCTGAGCAAGCTGGTTTTGAATCTGAGGGGGCAATTGACCGCTCATACGTTTACCATCTCCCATCCAATCTTGACCAATCTGATCCAGGTGTTAAGGGCAGCCCTCAGAGAGGCTACGTCTTCGCCTTCCACGCTCAGCCGAAGGCTGGTTTGATCGCAATCCAGCGTAACCACCCCCCTGTGAAGGTCGTCGCTGAGCTCCATGGACAGCGCCTCCAGAAGCTGAGATGGATTCTCCAGCTCGAATATCAGCTCTGCCCGGCCCTTCATACCATTGATCGATATTGGCTGCAAATGCCCCAGATGTCGGTCTGCATAGCACGAGCCTTCTGCCCGCTTCGCCGAAATTCCGCTGCCGGGAAGTCCCCGGCAGGGGATCAGACCGGAAGGCGGAAAATTCCTATACCGCCTTGAACCACTTGACAGTCGTGGGCCGCTCCTTCATCAGGATGCGATGACCACAGTAAGGGCATCGGATGCCGCTGTACTCGTAGTCCACCTCGACTGCCTTCTTGCACCTGGTGCATTTGTAGGCCATCTACTCCTCCAATGACCTCTTCACTGATCTGGCCACCGACCGGCCGATGGATGTAACAGGTATGTAAGTTCCTCCGGCAAAGGCATGGCCACACTTGGCACACCGCCAGATCGCGGTGTCACTTCTCTTAACTCTCTTTCTCCCACACTGAGGGCAGTCGTAACTGGCCCTGGACTTCTCCTCTATGTCTGCCACCAGTTTTCTGGACTTTCTGCCATACCTGGCGCCGAACCGAGCCGCCGACCTGCTCTTCCTGCCTTTCCTGAACTGCTTTGCCATTTATCCTACTTCCTGATTATGATTATGATTCCAGAAACTTCTCCCGGATTTCCTTACCATTCTCACATGCTATATCAACGATGCGGTAGATCTCGTCCTGGGTAAGCACTCCGGTGCCGCTCTTCTGCATGCCGCAGATGCTGCCGTCCGCCCGGGTAATGACGGTTAGCTTGGTATCAGCTATCGATTCTTCGTCCACGTCCGGGTCGAACATGGTAACGCCGCCAAAGACCACCGCTGTGGTGGCGATGGGGATGTCGTTCACCGGCAGGGGATAATCCTCCCCCAGGCCGAACTTCTTCGCCGGGACGGTGGCGGTGAGCAGAGCGGCGATGGCCCCCAGGCTGGAGGCGTCCATTATGTTGCCGCAGTCGTCCAGGATGTGCACATCGATGAAGACTATCCACACCTTCTCCCCGGGGACGATGCACAGGGAATCCAGGTCGAGGGACTTGGACTCTCTGACTCCCCGGTCGACCAGCCTGGCCAGCTCAATGCCGAACTCGTTTGGCGGGCCCGGCTCGAAGCTGGGCGAGGCCAGAGGAACCAGCTCGGCGTTGGTGATGATGACCCCCCGGTTGGGAGTGTCGGCGAAGGGCTCGCCCGGCTGGATCTTTACGCCGACCAGCACCTGGGTCTTCCCCAGCTTGACCAGGGCGCTTCCTTCCGCCTTCTGCACCACGTTCTTCTCGATGGAGATGGGACGGTACCCGTTGAAGGTCCTTCCGTCGGCCCGCTGGCCCTTGAGCATGAGGTTGTAGAGATAGTCCTTCCTGATCTCGGAGACTACAGTGCTCATATTACGGCCTCTTCCTGTCTGGTGGCGTTCTCCATCTGGCTGTACCTGTCAATAAGAACCTTTCTTTGCATGTTGTAGATGTCCCGACAGCCCTTCATGGCCAGCTCCATTGCCCTGTGGCTCTCCTCCACCGTCATGTGGCCGTCCATCTGCAGCAGGGTAATCTCCCCGCCGGGAGTCATGGCTATGGGCATGTCCGCCTGGCCGAAGTTGTCTTCCTCTTTCATGGGGTCCAGCACGATCTGGTCGTCCACTTTTCCGGCGGCACAAGACGATATCAGGCTCTTCATGGGAATGCCGGCGTCGGCCAGAGCCACCGAGGCGGCGTTGATCCCCGCCGTCCTGGTCCCGGCATCCGCCTGCAAAACCTCTACGAAGATGTCGATCACCGACCGGGGGAAATAAGACGTCAGAATGACCGGCGAGAGTGCCTCGCGGCTGACCTTGGAGAGCTCGTAGCTCCTCCTGTCCGGCCCGGGCCTTCTGCGCTCCTCCACGGAGAAGGAGGCCATGTTGTACCGGTACCTGACTATGGCCCGGCTCACCTCCTGTAGATGTCGGGGGTGTACCTCTCTTGGCCCGTAAACTGCTGCTATCACCTTATTGTTGCCCATCTCAAGATAACAGGATCCGTCGGCCCTGGCCAGGACGCCCACCTCCACCTTGATGGGGCGAGCCTCGTCCACCCGTCTTCCATCCAGGCGGATCCCGTCTTTTATAAACGTTATCTTATCTTCCATAAAGATCAACTTCTGGCCGATGTCTCCGTCCTCAAAAACTCAACTATTCTATCGGTGAGGCCGTTGGTGTGGGCCTCCTTTTCTATTATGAGAATGGTCTTGAGGGCGAGATCCATCTCCTTTTCGTTCCCGTTGACCCAGATCCTTCCGTTCTGGCCGACGAAGATGTTGCAGTTGAGTTCCTTCTTCAGCATGCTGATCATCGAGCCCCCCTTGCCGATCAGCCGGGGAACCCTGGTGTGGCTGATCTCTATTATCCGCCCGGTCTTCAGGGTGCCCAGCCGGCGATCGTTCAGGGTAAGCTCCACCTTCATCGTCGAGTCAACGTCTTTGACCCTGGCCATTACAGAGCTGCCTATCCTCAGGTAGTTCTGCATCTCATCCATCTCGATTCTCTTCGGAAACTCGGATATGTGAAGCAGTCCGTCGTACGGCGAGTTGATGTCCACAATCCAGTTCGAGAAGGTAACGTCCTTTACAATTCCGATTACGTTATCACCGGTTGCCGGGACGTACTTGCCCGCCAGGGGAATAACATTAATCTTATCTCTGTAGTTTGCAATCCCGTAGAGGAGGGAATAAACCTTGTCGTCCTTGACGTAGGTTCCTTCTCCAGATCTGCCCTTATCCTCGGAGAGCAGATCGCCGGGTATGGCAACCTTGCGATCCATGCGATCCATTATCAGGTCCTCATTTTTTCAGCAGCTTTGTCTCAGCGTCGCCCTTTGTAAGCCTGTTGACCAGGGCGTAGAACTCAGTCTGCATCCCGGCCGGAATCCTGACCACGCCTATCCATGACCCATCGTTCTGCCAGGCTTCTCTGGTGAGTTTGCCAAATCCAGCCACCTCTCCGTAGGCCTTGGGAGCATAATTGGCGGGAATCTTCACCGCCACTTCTACTTCTTCAAATCTTATGGGAATGAGAGGCCGTATGGCCTTCATGGTGATGGTTACCAGCTCTTCGGTGGACTTGGTGGGATCGATGTTCACCTTGGCCTCGGTCATGGCCTGCTCGATCCTGGCCGGCGGATGTGGCGTCTTGGTCTGGGGGTTGATGGCATTCCTGGATATAAACTCGATTACCTGCCGCCTCTTCGACTCAGCGAACCGCTTTCTCTGGTCGGCGGTGAGGCTTATCTCCCCCTTCTTGATGACCTTCTCGGCGATGGCCAGGACGTTTGTGGTCTCAAAAGCCTTCAGGAGGTCTTCCTCAGCGCTGCGATCTCCCCGACTGGCGTTCTCAAAGACCTCCTCAACAGCCAGTATCTCTTCCACCGGGATATTCTCCCCCCGGCGCAAAGCTAAGGCTCCATCGGGGTCCACCAGCACCTCGAAGAGCACGCCGTGGCTCTTCAGCCTGGCTGGGACCGCCTCATCCAGGTTGACCATTCTAGGCCTCTCCTCCACCTACCTGGGACTTCATCTGGTCCACGTATTTCGCTACCTCGTCCTCTTCCAGCTTCTTGAACTTCTTGTTATCCAGCCTGATCATGCCAATCTCGGTGGTAGAGGCCTCGATCCGTCCCTCGGAAGCCTTGAACAGAGCCTCCAGGCCCAGGATTATGGCCTCGTCCATCTTCATATCCTCCCGGTACTTGGCCTCGAATACCTCCATCACGGCCGCCCTTCCAGCGCCAATGCCGGTGGCTTTGTACTCCAGAAGAGCCCCGCTGGGGTCGGTCTCGAAGAGCCTGGTCCTCTCGTCCTCTGCACCGATGATTAAAAGCGCAGTTCCAAAGGGCCTGACCCCGCCGTACTGGGTATAAGTCTGCTTGAAGTCGCAGATCTTCTTGGCCAGGGCTTCCACCCCGATCCTCTCGTCGTAGACCAGGCGGTTTATCTGACATTCCACCCTGGCCCGGTCGATCAGAATCCTGGCATCGGCCACCAGGCCAGAGGTGGCCGCGCCGATATGAGTATCGATCTGGAAAATCTTCTCGATGGACTCCGGCTCCATCAGCCTGCTGGTAATCCTCTTGTCCACCAGCACGGCCACACCGTCCACCGCCTTAATCCCCACCGCGGTAGTGCCTCGCCTTACCGCTTCTCGGGCGTATTCCACCTGAAAAAGCCTTCCGTCCGGGCTGAAAACAGTTATAGCCCTGTCATAACCCATCTGAGGTGCCATCTGCATCGTCACATCCTCCATCCAAATCAAAACAGGTCAGACCCAGGTACCTGGTGTCTGATCCATTAATGCGGTCTTTCCGAGATACGTCTATCTCCAGACCACGACTGCGCGCAATCCATCCAGAAATTTCTTCTAGCTCGATTCTGCGTTCTTCTACAGCCGATACTTGGCTCAATTTCGGTATATACTTTTCTGTTGCAGCTTTCACGGTTCCTGAAACGCCCAGGACTCTAATGGCCACCCTGGTGCCGGAGACGGCATATATTGTGGCCAGGGCGGCCCGGGTCTCCTCCACATGGCCGTCCCAGCACATCAAAATCCCGAACCGACCCTGAAGGGAGATCAGCTTGGCCCGGTTGACCGAGACCCCGACGTCACCAAACAGGCTGACATATGCAGAATGAAACTCCGAGATCAGGTCCCTGGATATGACCGGCCCCTCCGCCTCCGCCTCGAAGGCTATGTACCTCTTCCGCTCCCGGAGAACTGGCAGCCTGCTCCTCAAATAAGCTCCACCCCTGGACTGACCCAAGTCCTGCGGTTGAGCTCCAGGAGCCGGCCCGGATACTCCAGTGCCGCCCTGGCCTCCGCCATCTCCATGCCGGCCAGGCCGGCCAGAGCTATCATCTCCCGGGGAGCCCGGAGGTCCAGATGAGACATGGGACGGGCGGTGATCATCATGGGTATCCTGAACTTGCGGGCCAGGACCAGGTTGCGGCGAAAAATAGACATCCACCGGGACCTCTGGCCGCCTCTCAGCCTGATCATGGGGCTCAAATCAAACCCCCAGGCCACCTGGTTTTGTTTGGCCGAGCGGGCGGCGGCGATGCCCAGATTGCCCCGCCCCTCGGGATGCTGAATAAGGACGTCGACATTTGGATCTTCACAGGCAGCCCGGACGATCATGTCCGATACTCCCTGCACGGCCAGGAAGGGCACCCTCCTGCGAAGGGACGTTACCCGGTTGTGCAGGCCCTTGCGGTCCCTGGCCAGCACGTCGGCCCCCCGGACCACCTCGATGTCCCTGACCTTGCGGGCTGCTTCGAAATTGAATATGTTGCCGGAGTCGCTACAGTTGGCCACTATGATCCCCTGATAGCCCAGGCGCCGGGCCACCAGGGCCATCCTGCTGGCCGAGGACGATCCTTCCGGAAGAGCGTGAACGCACTCGTAATAACTCATAAAAGCTCTCCGACTACCCTGACGGCCTCTTCATATCTGGCCGGATAGGTCGCCACGTGAACCGAGACATCGATGGCGTCCCCGGAGTCGGTCAGGCGGACTTTGCCCTTGTAGGCGGCTTGCTTGTCCAGCCGGAGATGAAAGTGGCAGTCCTCATCCGTCCTGGACGGCGCCTCACGCTGCAACCTGGCCAGGTCGGCTTCGGGTAGCTGCTCACGCAGGATTTGGAAGAACGCCAGACCCTCCTTTCTCCTGAGGGTGGCGTCCAGTATCTTGATGGGGTTGCCGTAATAACCATCAACTGAGCTGGCCTCTATGTAATCCGATGGAACGAAGATGCATAGAGCGTTTCTGACGCGCTCTTCATCTTCGGTGGCGGCTACGAAGGCCCGGAAAGAGATCCGGTGAATCACTTTCCTTTACCGTCGTGGGCCCTGATGCTCGGGCGAGTCTTCTCCGTTCCTTCACCCTTCTTGCCCATGCCCCGGCCACGGACGCCTGCGGCGGTCTTGCCCCTCTCCGCCCTGCCCCGGTGGGACTTGCCGCAGATCCAGTTCAGATCCTTGTCGGCAATTATCGACGGGTGGTTCGGATCTACCATTATGACCTCGTACCACTTCTGCCTTCCATCCTGGCCCACCCAGTAGGAATTGAGGACTTCCATGTTCGGCCGCCTTCTGCTGGCCCTCTCCTCGGCGATTCTCTGAAGGCTCTTGCCCGGGTTGTTCCGGTGCATGCCCATGTGCTTGGTCCTTCTGTTTCTGACGTACCGGGCCTTTCTCAGGGCTCCTCTTCGAACCTTCACCCGGACCACGGTGATTCCCTGCTTGGCCTTGTATCCCAGCGACCTGGCCCTGTCCAGACGGGTGGGCCGGTCGATGGGGGTGACGGTCATCTCCTGTCTCCAGGACTTCATGCGTCCCTGTCTCAGAGTTCCAACATAGCTGTCCGCGGGGGAGTTCCATGCGTCCCGGATGTATCCGTAGAAAGATCTCACTAAACTTCACCTCAGGCCGGTTCAACCACTTGGGTTACATTCCAGCCGCCCCCACCAAGAGAGATCATCGAAGATAAGCTTTTCCCGGGAATGGGACTGCCACCCGGGACAAATTAGGCCGCCCTAACCGGGGGCAAGAAACGATTGGCAAGGCCCACAGATCGGTCAGAGGTCGTCGGATAGCAGGGACCGGCGGGGGCCATCCTGCGGCCGGACCTGGAAGCAGGGGCAAAGCCGCCCCCGGACCCGCACTCTGGAGAAGACGAGCTGTCCCTCCCCCTGCTGCTGCAGCAGCTCCTCCAGGGCCTTCTTCTCCCCGGGGGAGAGCTCCACCGTCTCCTCCCGTCCCGAGGTCCAGTCGTACAGGCGAACCAGGATCTCCGTTCCCAGGACCAATGTCCGGCCCTTCTCCGGCGGGGGGGACTGGCCGATGGGAATGCCGGCGGCATAGTTCACCGGGGAATCGAAGCTGGGGCACCGCGGGTCGGGCTGGCAGTATCCAAGGCCGGCCAGGCCCAGGTGAGGGTAGCCCCGGGACTGGCTCTTGATGGTGCGGCAGGACGGACAGTGCAACGCTGCGAACCACTTGTGAAATATCCGGGCCTCGTTGTCGCCCTCCTGGTCCAGACGGCAGCGGCTCGCAAAATCGCGCCACAGGGCCACAGCCTCTTCCT
The DNA here is from genome assembly GCA_013415595.1 of Methanosarcinales archaeon. Classification (GTDB taxonomy): domain Archaea; phylum Halobacteriota; class Methanosarcinia; order Methanotrichales; family Methanotrichaceae; genus JAAEEW01. Next base: position 20,364 of record JAAEEW010000096.1, read on the forward strand.
CCCCCCACCCGGCCTGGCCCAGGAAGGCGGCCAGGACCGCCGCCGCCCGGTGAGCGCCCGGGGTGCTCTGGGAGGAGAGGATGTTGCTGATGCAGGGGGGAAAATTCTCCCGGGGAAGGGGCCTGGAGATCCACAGGGTCACCTCTCTATGCTCGAAGCAGAGAAAGGAGACCGGTATCTCCGCCCCTTCTTCCGGCCTCAGTCGTCGCATCTCATTTCGCCCGGCTGGATACGTGGCCCTGGTCCACGTAGGAGGCCACTTCCTGGATCCGCCTGTCTGCCTGGGGAATGCCGGCCAGGGGATTCTTCTGGGCTTCGTAGGCCATCCTCTGCCGCAGGATGCACTTGCCGCCCCGCACACCGCCCATGGGATTCCTGGGGGTGCCCATGGAGTTCATGCACCTGGCCATGACCGATGCCCCCCGGGCCAGGCCGTCGTCCACAAACACTATGTTCTTCTCCGGGGCCTGGTACAGGTTGAGCGCCCCGATCTCTTCTATGATGTGTTCCGGCTTGTTGCCGCTGATCCCGGCCCGTCCGGTGACCCCGATGGCCGTCTTCTCGGTGACCAATCCCTCCTCCAGGGCCACCTCCACCAGGCGGCGGGCCACTCTGGCGCTCACCAGGTCCAGGGTGGCGGAGAGGGTCTTCAGGCCCTCCTTCTGGTGAATATCCCGGCCAATATCCGAGAGCTGGTGAAGCTCGCTGCCGTTCTCCCCCACGTCGCAGCCGATCAGCACCACGCCTATCTTCTGGGCGGCAGCGGCATCCAGGGGGACGTACCCGTATTTCTTCCGGCCCACAGGGACCTTCTCCACGCTGATCAGCTCGTCGATCTCCAGGGCGTACTCCCGGGACTTCTTGTTGGCCCCCACCTTTCGCTCCCCCATCACGTCCAGGGCTGTCCCCGTGTTCCGGTCCACCAGCCCCGTTCCCCGGACGATGGCGTCGGGTATGGCCCCGGCTATGCCGCAGAAGTTGCCGATGGTCCGGGCGTAGGGGCTCTCGTCGCTGGTTATTCGGCCGTCCAGGGTGGTCCCGAAGTCCAGGGACAGACAGGGGTTGCGGAAGTCCACGTCCGTCCACTTGGAGCCCTGCTTGATCCCGGCTGTGGCCAGCTCGCCCTCCATCTCGTTGGCCACGATCTCCACCCCGGTGGAGCCCATGGGCGGCCAGACCGAGGCCACCGGCCCGTTGAAGACGATCTTCTCGATCAAAGTGTAGGAGCGAAACTGGTCGGGAATGTTGTGGATGGACATGGCCGGGGTCATGAGCCGGGGAGGGACGCCGGCCTTGAGGCACCCCTCGGCCAGGGCCTGGATGAAGATGCCCACCTCGTCCGGGGAGTCGAACTCCGCCACCACTCCGGTGGACCGGACCACGAAGTTGAGGTCACCGTCTATGTTCAGGCCGGCCACCCGGTGGCTCTCTATCAGTGTGTCCCGGACCAGCTCCTCTATCGACTCCCTGGTCAGCTCAGTGCCGCAGATGGTGCGGCCGAAGATCTCTTCCCCCGGCTTGGGCGCCCGGACGTCCCTGGTCATCCTCACCGTCTTGTTGACGATGCTGGTCTTGCCCGTGCTCATGTCCGTGGCGGTGAGGATGGACTTGGTGGTGGTGTTTCCCACCTCCACGGAGGCGACGATGTATTAAGGCTTGGTCTTGAGGTCCATGAGCTTTACCGGGGGGCTTTCTGCAATCCTGGGTTTGGGCTTGAAGAGACGACGGGCGATGTTCATATCGGCGAGGACGATTTTCAAGACGTTAAAACCTTCGGCTAGGCAGGGCGGGGATGGATGGCCAATCCGGGAATGGCCGGGCCCGGCTCTCCATGCCTTGCTGCCCGGCCGTCGGCCTTCCGGCCCGATCTTACCGGCCCGCTCCCAGCATCTCCAGGCCGAAGGACTCGGCCAGCACCTGGGGGTTGAGGCGACCGACCACAAAGGTGCGCCGGGAGCGAAGCTCGTTCATGACCACCCGGGCCGGGGCAAAGACGTTGTGGTCCACCTTGAAGAAGTCGAAGCCAGCCGCTTTAAATGTCTCGTAGAAGGGCTTGCCGTAGTCCCGGGAGGCCTCTGAGGGCATGCTCCTGGCGAACTCCAGCAGCTCTTCCAGGTTCGGATAATCCAGGGCGTAGTAGGTCTCCCCGCCGTAGATGATGGCGTCGTTGGAGGAGCCCATGCACCTGGTGGCGTCGCCGACGATGGGGGCTATGGGAGCCCGGCCCCAGCCGCTCTTGATGGTGCTGATGTCAAAGCCCATGGTGAAGAGCTTGTGCAGTCCGGTCTCCACCACCCGGGCCGAGAC
>JAAEEW010000097.1 GCA_013415595.1 Methanosarcinales archaeon
AGTGGCGGCCTCCGGAATGCTTCGGCCTCAACTGCACCCAGACCGGGGACAAAGAAGAGTGGATACCCTGTGACTCTTGCGCAGCAGAAGAACTCCAGAATCTAGAATTATACTTCAACGATGCGTCAGACATTTATGGTTTTTAGATGCCAGTATGATCCAGCAGACGGCTAAATTAATATACGTTAGACAAATAGAAAATGGGGGTGTTAGTCAGATGAAATCGAGATTCTTGCTCTTGGCAGCCCTCCTCCTGGTCGGCCTGGCCGGAGGCCAGTGGCTGGATGAGGGAACCGCAGACTACAGCGAGCTGAGACAGCACTTCACAGATCCCATATTCTATCCGCGAACCACGCCGGGACAGGATGCACTGGTCCACGCCCAGTATTATCCCTACTTCGGCGAGCAGTTCTTCAGGGACAGCATCTATCCCACCTACTCCGGGATCAGGCAGCCCATCCAGCTTGGCCAGAACTGGTCGGGAATCGTTCCGGCAAACGCCTTCCAGTCCGAATTCAGGAACGCCTCCCTGGCGGCCATGGATTGGCCGTCCTTCCAGAAGAACTGGACCAAGACCATGGAATACGTGAGAAGCAGCTCCTCCCTCCGGATCTACAAGGATGGCCAGTGGATATCGATTTAAGAAGACTTCGATTCGAATGGATTGAGGTTTTGGGAAAATTTGAGGCCAGGAAGATCTCCTGACCTCGTCGCTCATTTTATTCGGGGCAAATATTCGGCGATTATTTTTATCTATCTCTCCAGCGTGTTCTTGCCGTAATAGTACATGGCAGCCAGGGCATCGGCCACTATCTCCGGAGTGGAATAGACCGGAACGCCCACCTTCTCGATGGCGATTACATCCTCCATGGCAAACTCCTTCCCCGCCACCACCGCCATTATGGGCTTGCCCTTGTAGTCGATGTCCCTTAAGGCCTCGGCGTAGCTTCCCAAGATCTCGGCCTGCAAGACCACGATGAAGCTTCCCACATCTTCGCTCTCCACGCCGATCTCGATGGTCTTTCTCACCTGCTCTGCATCCTGGCTGAAGGTGTAATCCTCCGGGTTCAAACCGCCCACGTACTCCGGAAGCAGCTTCTTCAAACGCTCCTTCAGCTCCGGCTCTAGATCGGCCAGACGAAGCTTATTATCGGTAACCGTGTCCGCAGCGATGACTCCCAGGGAGCCGGCATAGGTGATGATGAACACACCCTCCTTCCGGGGGAGAGGCTGCTTGGCAAATGCCCGGACCAGGTTGAACATGTGCTCGTAATCCCGGGCCCGGATTATGCCCGACTGCTTGAAGATGGCGCTGAAGATCTCGTCGTTGCCGGCCAGGGAGGCAGTGTGAGAGGTGGCGGCCTTCTTCCCGGCCTCGGTGCGCCCGGACTTGAGGGCGATCACCGGCTTTCTGCCGGTTACCTTGTGGGCCACATCCACGAAACGCCGGCCACCCTTGACCGACTCCAGGTACATGCACATCACGTCGACGTTGGGATCCTCGCTGATGGCGTCGAGCATGTCCGTCTCGTTGATGTCCAGCTTGTTTCCGATGGTGGCCACGATGCCGAAGTCCATGATGTGCCGCAGGCCCCACAGCATTCCGGCAGCGCAAACCCCGGCCTGGGATATGAGGCCGATGTTGCCCCGGGTCAGCTCGTCCACTATGCCTATGGACTGGACCATGCTGCTGTGGGTGTTGATGACCCCTGAGCAGTTGGGGCCCAGCAGCCGGCAACCGTGAGGCTGGGCTATGTCCATCATCCTCTGCTCGATTTGCTTGCCCTGCTCACCCATCTCGGCAAAGCCCGCCGACTCCACCACGATGTACTTCACCCCGCAGTCGCAGCACTCCTTTACCACTTCCGGGGTCATGTTGGCGCTGACCAGGATTATGGCCACGTCTATTGGCTCCTTAACATCGCTGATCCGGGGGTAGGCCTTGATCCCCAGAATCTTCTCCGCCCGGGGGTTGATGGGGTAGAGCTTGCCGTCGAAGTTGTGGTTGAGAAGGTTGCAAAATACGTTCCAGCCCAGCTTCCCCCTGGTCCCGGATGCCCCGATCACGGCGATGCTCCTCGGGTAGAACAGGTCGTGCAGGTCCTCCTTGGACGCCGGCCTGGGCGGCTGGGGAGGCTTCTCGCCGAGAATTATCCTGGCGTCCACCACCATGTATCCAGAGGAGTAGAGGAAGACCGGGTTCAAATCCATCTCTGCAATCTCCGGGAAGTCCTCCACCAGCCGGGAGATCCTGAGCAAGAGATCCTTCAGGGCGGGGACGTCCCCGGCAATCCCCCGGTAGCCCTTGAGCAGAGCGTAACCCCTGATCTCCTCGATGATATCCTGGGCGTCGTTCTCCAAGAGGGGGATGGACCGGAAGGCCACGTCCCTCAGGACCTCCACGAATACCCCGCCCAGGCCGAACATGAGCACCGGCCCGAAGGTGGGATCTCTGGTCACTCCTACGATCACCTCGATCCCCGGCCTGGCCATCTCCTGCACCGATACGCCCACGATATTTCGGCCTTTGAATGAGTCCATGATCGCCCGGTAGCCCTCTCGGACCTCTTCTGAGTCTTTCAGGTTCAGTTTGACTCCGCCGGCGTCGGACTTGTGTACTACCTCTGGGGAGAGGACCTTTAAAACAACTGGAGCCCCTATCGAGCGGAAGATCTCCACCGCCTCCTCCTCCGATCTGGCGGCCCGGGACCCGGTGGTGGTGATCCCCATATCCTCCAGGACCTGCTTGCACTCGTGCTCCATCAGATAGCTTCTGCCTTCTTTCTTTGCCTGATCTTGCATTTTCCTCAACAAATCAGTCATTCCTTTATCCCCGACCATGTGCTGCGTTTCCTTGTCCATTCTCTGTGTTGGCGAATTTTTGACTCGCTAATTTTGACTCGCTAAATGTTTCAATCAAACCTGGGAACCCTCAGGTTCTCAAATACCCTGAAGTCCGGTCGGAATTATTGATCTGGTAGACGATATATCTTTCCGGTGGGATGCAGGGAGACCGGGCCGGCTGCTCTTATCCAAAAATGTCCGAAGTTTCCACAAAGTCCGATCGGTGCCCGGCCCAACATGACAGGCACAGCTAGCGACGTGACAAGCGACGCGCTTATCTTCGATCAATGCCCGATAAGTTAGCATGAATGACGATCCAGTCCAGGTAATTCTTGAGAAGGAGCCGGGCTCCAAGAGCCCGCTCCTGGTAGAGGGTTTCCCGGGGATAGGGCTCGTGGGCAACATCGCCAGCCAGTACATGGTGCACGAGCTGAAGATGACCTACCTGGGAGCCATGCACTCCCGGTTCTTCCCTCCCCTGGCCGTGCTCCTGGGGGGCGTGGTCAACATGCCGGTCAGAATCTACGAGAAAGAGGACCTGGGATTGATTGTGGTGACCTCTGATATTCCCATCCATCCCCTGGCCTCCTACGACGTGGGACGAGAGATGGTGAGGTGGGCCAACTCCATAAACGTGCGGGAGCTGGTGTGCCTGGCCGGAATAACCCTCATGACCGAGCAGAGGAGGGTCTTCGGATCGGTGTCCGATCCGAACATCCTGGATCG
>JAAEEW010000098.1 GCA_013415595.1 Methanosarcinales archaeon
ATCAGGGAGTCGAAGGTGATGGGCTTGCGAGCGTAGAAGCCAGTCCCCACGGCAATGGTCATCGTGGAGTAGACCATCACATTGTCCTCTTTCATCTGGATGCAGCTCTCGTTGTAAATATCAACGTTGTAGGTATCATCGCTAGCCATCTTGCTCTCGTAGGTCTGCAAGAGCATCTCGTTATCGATGGAGCCACTTCCATGCTGGTAGTTCTTGAGGGCCAAGGCACCCATCTTGGCATAGATATAACTCATATGGTAGCCACTGCCCTGCACGCTATTCTCTAAGGAGAAAGTCATGTTGCTTTCTATAATCATTGTTTTTTTAGCCCAATCAGAATTCACAGTAGGTGCTGTCAAAGCGCTTGCTGAGGACAGCATGCAGACCACAGCCAACGCAAGAAGCATGACCAAAATCTTTCTCAAATCATTCCCTCCATCCAAAGCTAATATAGACTATTCTCTTTGAGCCTGTTTCCTTTAATGCAACTCACCTATTTTAATCTGTTGATCGCGAAATCCCCGGCACCATTCGGTTCGCAGGGTCTTGCAGATGGTATATTTCTAAAAGTTAATAAATAGTCTTGTCTATATGATTAGATCCTTTGGCCAAGCCAGGGGGATTAACCAAAAGATTAATACGTTAGAGATTTCGAAGAGCCATTGACATGCCAACTGGCGTCGATCTCAGAAGCGAGGTTATCTTTTGGCACGATTGATCTCATCCCGGCCCGGGAATTGGGTTCGACCGAAGAGCCCGTCGTCCTTTATGATAGAGGATAAATCCCACCGCTAACAAGATCGAGCTATGAGCATGTGGACCCCACCAAAAGAATAGTGCCATAGGAAATATTTCACCCAAGGGTGAGATAGTTTCAGATGAGATCTGAAACTTGAAACCCCAGCCTTGTGCTGGAACAGGAGGACAAAAGGGGGATGCTTGCGGAACTGGAAGACAAGAAGGCTAGGCTAAAGCAGGAGTCGCTCGTTTTTAAAGAGAAGCGTAGCACGCTCAATGCCGAAGCTAGCAAGTGGGCTGCGACGAGGAACGAACTCAACAAGGCCACCAAAGAGCTCATAGAGAAAGCCCAGGAGTTTAAGAAACTCCGCGATGATCACAACAAGAACGTTGCCGAAGCCAAACAGAAAAGGGACGAGTTCAACGAAGGCACCAACGAGATCTACGCCAAGATCGACGAGATCAGGAAGAAATATCATCTCACTGGCGATCGCTCCATCCGTGATCTGAGAAGGGAAATAGACCACCTGGAGTTCAGACAGCAGACAGAGGTTCTAAGCCCGGACAAGGAGAAGCAACTGGTAGACAAGATTGCCAGCCTGCACTCGGAGTTCAAGAGCCGCAAAGAGCAGCTCGAGAAGAACGAAGAGCTCAAGAGTTTGCTGGAGGAAGCTCAATCCCTGAGGGACAACGCATCACAATTCCATGAGGACGTCACCAAGTATGCGGAGCTTGCCCAGGAATATCACGACAAGATGATCGCCACATTCAAGGACGCGGATCAGAAGAGGGCTGAAGCGGATGCCGCTCACAAGGAATTTGTGAAGGCCCAGGAGGCCGCTGATGAGCAGCACAGAGAGTTCATCAGGACCCAGAGAGAGATCCGGGACTTTGACAAAGTCATCATAGGCCTCAAGAAGAAGAGCCGCGACGCAAGAGAAGACCGGGCGAAAGAGGTCGCGAAGCGAGAGGCCGAAGAAATACTCACCCACTTCAGACAGGGCGAAAAGCTGGACACTGCAGACCTGTTGAGACTCCAGCGCTCAGGCCTGGTTTAAAGTCAAAAATAAATCGAAAAATAAGTCGATAAGGGCAGGCCTAACCGGCCTACCCGCCACGATTTTATTTCTGTTTTTTCCTTTTGCAGTCTCTTTGCATAGCATCAAATAGGCGTCTCAATGACCGCCGATGAGCCGACCACTTGCCCGGACATGAGCTCAGCCATCAGGTTCTAATAAAGTCAAGGGGGAAAAAGAGACTCATGAAGATCTCCTGGCATAGCCATTCCTGCTTTGAGCTGGAAGAATCAATGGATATTCTCATAGATCCTTATATCGAAAAGAACCCCGTGGCCAGGGCGAGGGTATCTGACTTCAATCCGGACATCATCGCCGTTACCCATGCCCACGCCGACCATCTGGGAAATGCGGGGGAGATAGCCAGAAGGACCGGCTGCCTGGTCATCGCCATAGCCGAGGTGGCCAGGTACCTGACCGGCCTGGGAGCCCGGGCGGAGGGCATGAACATAGGGGGCTCTCTCCTGGTGGGGGAGGGCGTATTTCACATGACCCCTGCCCTTCACTCCTCAGGGGTCACCGAGCTGGACCCGGCGATGTACGGCGGACTTGCCGCCGGATATGTGATCGACGACGGAATCAGGGTCTACCACGCCGGTGATACCGGTCTGTTCAGCGACATGAAGCTGATAGGGGAGCTGTACCGCCCGGAGGTGGCCATGCTCCCCATAGGGGGAAGGTACACCATGGGCCCCCGGGAGGCAGCCATCGCCACCAGCTGGATTCGGCCGCACGTCGCGATACCCATGCACTATAACACCAACTCCTCCGTCATACAGGACCCGACCGAGTTTCAGAATCTGGTGGAGACCCTATGCGACACCGAGGTCCTGATCATGGACATCGGGGAGTCTGTCGAGTACTGAAAAAGGCCCTTCCCGCCGGCCCCGTCCTCCTGCAATTGCCCGCTCATAAAAATCCCGGGACCCCTGGCACCGGATGCCTGAGCCCCTGCAGGCACCTGGCAGACGACCACAAGATTTTAAACACCCCGGCCAGACTCGCATTAAATGCAGGAAATTCACCTCCTCTGCGGCAGGCCCCTAATTAAAGACCGAATGCATCTCATCTCGGCCATCAGGGAGATTCAGTCCGCCAGCGGCTCGGTCATCGCCGCCCTGGATGCAAGGCTGGTGGTGAGCGATAGGCACGCCGCATTCGCCGCCAAGAAGGCCCTCCTGGCCCTGGCGGAGGGGAGGAACGTGGCCAAAGACCCGAGCCTGGAGATACTTAGATATGCATCCGGGCAAAGGCAGATCGAGAAGGCCCTCCTCATGGGCCCATCGCAAGCCACGGAGAGGATGGTGCTGGTGGTGGTGGGCGACCTTCCCGGGGAGGCGTCTTCCCTGGTGGATGAAGACGGCCTGGGGTGCACCACCTGGAAGAAGGACCTGGTGATGGAGGCCTTCGGCATATCTGATGACGAAATAGAGGCTGTGGGCCTGGACAGGTTGCCGGATCTGGTTATAGAAAGGGTGGCCCTGGTTGACGCATACCGTTGAGAGGATCATGATGAAGGAAGAGTTCTACACTCAGAAGCGCTGGGTTAACTGGATCAACAAGGTCAGGGAGAGCAAGTTCGAGCTTACCGACTCCGGAGAAGGAGAGGGCGGAGCAGTATTCGTCTACATCATGGACGACGTGGTGCTGGCCTGCCTGAAGGTCATCGCCAGGTGGGAGCACGGCCTCATATCCCCGGAGGAGGCCCTCGCGGCCACCGATACCATCAGGGAGATAGTCAATGAGGACCACGACTCACTGGGCGAAGACGCTGATATGATGCTGGCCTCCCTCAAGGCCTCTTTGGCAGCGGTCTTCATCTCCAGCCAGAGCTACATCGCCGGCGGCTACGACCGGGATACGCCCCTGCCAGACCTGGTGAAGGCCGCCCTGGAGGCTGAAGAAAAAGAGGACCTGGAAGGGGTGCTCACCGCCATAGGCCAGATCGGGGCCCGGGTGATCGGCGGGGAGAGCCTTCCCGAGGACGTCTCCTCGGACATGCCCTACTGCATGGTGGCCGAGCTCCTGGACGGGATAGACGCCATCGCCGCGGCCATGCTGGGGGACGACAGCTACAAGGATGAAGACGGATCCGACGCGGAAGACGAGTCCTGAAGAGGGGGCGGAAAAAGAAGGACCGGCCACGTCTCAAATTCCAAAAGCTTCTGACCACGATTTAAAGATCCGGCGGCGCCGATATGACGGCGCCGGTTCAGGGCCTGGTAGTGACCAGGCAACCATCTTCCAGCACCACTACCGTATGCTCCGCCTGGGAGACCAGGGCGCCCTCGATCTCCCAGAGCACGGGATAGCGGTGTATTATTCCGTTTCTGAGCAGCTGGTTTAGGCCGTAGTCCACTCGATCCCCCTCCAGCCAGCGGCGGGCGAAGGGCAGGGTTTTGTAGGACTTCTCGATCTCCTGCAGCAGCTTTCTGGCCTGGGGATCTCTCACCGGCCGGTGGCCGGACAGGCCGAAGATCTCGGTGGTGGGCGATTCCGAGATCCGGCCGATGCCGTCGGTGGCAAAGGGCTCGATGGCTATGACGTCTCCGGCCTTCAGTTCCATCCCCTTGTCCACGCCCCGGTTGGGGATGACCGGATCGGCGTGGGTGATGTAGCGGCCCAGGCTGTGGCCGGTCAGGTTGGCCACCGGCCGGTAGCCGTAACCCTCTATGGTCTCCTGGATGGCCGCCCCCAGATCGGAGGTGTTGACTCCCGGGGCCACCAGCTCGATGGCCGCCTCCAGGGCCGCCTGGGAGGCCTCCACCAGATCAGGATGGCCTCCCAGGTCCACGGTGATGGCCGAGTCGGCGATATAGCCGTCCACGTGCACCCCCACGTCCAGCTTCACCATATCCTCTCCAAAGCAGGCCTGATCGCCGGGGGCCGGAGTGTAGTGGGCAGCCTCGCGGTTCCGGGATATGTTGCAGGGGAAGGCCGGAAAGCCACCGCGGTCCATTATGGAGCCCTCCACCAGCTCGGCAATCTCCAGCAACGGCACTCCCACCTGAACCCGGGGCTTTACCTCCTCCAGAACCTGGAAGAGAATCTCTCCCGCGTTTCGATACTTATCTAGAATCTCGCTCTCCATGGTCAGACCTTCCAGCTTTCCTCCAAGCAGCTATTCCTTTAAAGGCGGCTATGATAAAAAACCGCGCCGTAGCTCATTTTAAGACCAGGCGTCGCTCGTACCGGGTCAGGTTCCGCCGGCCGCCTGCATCGACCAGCACCAGGTCCTCCAGCCGGACGCCGCCTAGCTCGGGATAGTACAGCCCCGGCTCCACGGTGACCACATTTCCCGCCTGCAGCTCCTCTCCACCCTGCCCCAGATGAGGAAGCTCGTGCACCTCCAGACCCACCCCGTGGCCGGTGGAGTGGATATAGCCCCGATCCTCCTGCTCCGGATAGCCCCTCTCCCGGAATGCGTCGCACACCAGGGCGTGGACCTCCCAGCCAGGAACCCCGGCCTTCACCGCCTCCAGGCCGATCTGCTGGGCCTCTTCCACCGCCTGATAGAGGTCCAGGATCTCTGGCGAAGCCTCCCCCCGCAGCACCGTCCTGGTCATGTCGGCGAAGTAGCGGGATGTCTTGGAGCGGGGAAAGATGTCGATGACGATTGGCGCGTCGGCCGGCAGGGGGCCAGTCCCCTGATCGTGGGGGTTGGCGTTGGCCGGGGCTCCGCAGACGATGGTGCCCAGGGCCTCACAGCCGCCTTCCAGCAGCCGGACCTCGATGGCTGAGCGCACCCTCTCCGAGGTCAGGGGCTTTCCGTCCACATAGAGCCGGCCCTGCCGGGGAGTGGATCGGGCGATGAGGCCTACGGCCGCGTCCATGGCCTCCTCGCAATGCCGCTGCACGGACTCTATGGCCCGGACCTCATCCGGGCTCTTGACCGCCCGGCTGTGGCGAAAGGGGCTATCCACCAGAACTACTGAAAGCCTCTGCGACAGCTCCCGGTAAACTCCCGCCGGAGCGCTCCTGGGCATGCCCAGCCTGCGGATGTGGTGAGCCTGCAAGAACTCCACCAGCACCGCCAGATAGGCCTCCTCGGGCTTGCCGAACTCCTTCAGCTTCTCCATTATTCCGTAGTCTGAGGTGCTCTCCACCTGCCCGGCGGACGATTCCAGGGCCGCCCGGCCGCGCTCCATTCCCGATACCAGGATGGTGGTGGTCTCTTTGGCCAGCAGGGCGAAGCGGTCCAGGGAGAAGAATCGCGACAGGTAGTACATGTCCGGGTGGCATAAGCTGTCGCCCAGGAGCAGGATCCCGTCCAGCCCCTGCTTGGCCAGGAATTCATTGAACTGTGATGACTTTAAAATAACCGGGCAACAACGGCTCTAAGCCCGGCCCTTGATGGATGAGTTTATCTCCGAGACGAAGCTGCTCACGTCCGAGCTCTGCTCCACCGCCGTCCCGGTCACGATTATGTCCGCCCCCGCCCTGACCAGCTCTGCCGCAGCCTCGCCTTTTCTTATTCCCCCTCCCACCAGCAGGAGGGTGTCCTTGCCTACGGCCCGCTTCACCGCAGCCACGAAGGGCAGCGGGACGGGAGATCCGGCACCGGACCCGGCCTCCAGGTAGACCAGCCTCATGCCCAGGAACTTCCCGGCCAGGGAGTAGGCCACGGCGATCTCCGGCTTGGCCCGGGGAATGCACTTGGCGTCCCCCACCCAGGCCACGGTGCCGCCGGGCTCCACGATGACGTAGGCCATGGGGATGGGCTCGATGCCGTAGCGCAGCACCAGGGGCGCGCCCAGGGCCTGGTTCTCGATCAGGTAGCTGGTGGAGCGGGAGTTGAGCAGGCTCATGAAGAAGACGGCGTCGGCTCCGGGGGTCAGCCCGGCGGAGCTGCTGGGAAAAAGGATTACCGGAAGGTTGGTGGCGGACTTGATGGCCCTGACCGTGTCCTGCAAGACGGAGCCGGAGGCGCCCACCGATCCGCCGACCATGATGCCGTCGGTCCCGCCTTTAGCTGCCGCTAGGGCCATGATCCCTGCCGCCTCCGGGCTCTGGGAGTCGGGATCTATCAACGTAAGATGGGCTGCACCCGAGGTCTCGAGTGTGCGGCGCAGCCGTTCCTCCACCGGACCCATCTCAATGTTCATGGAATTTCAGTCAGCCACGAAGGGCCAGAATGGTTTATCCTCTGCTCTCCTTGGACTTCATGCGAAGCCCCTCGTAACCACACTTGCGGCAGCGGGTGGCGCGAACGGGGTTTCGAGCGTTGCAGTTCATGCATATCTTCATGTTCAAGATTCGGTTTTCAGCCTCTGGGAACCTAGCCATTACCATTACCTCTTATGGGCCCATAGCAGAGCCCCTCATATCGATCAATTGGTAGCGCCGGGGTTGGGATTTTCCTGGGGGAACTCTGGCGTTCCCATCATTTTGAACCCAAGCGTCCCTGGAAGGGACAACAGGTCTCGAGCCTGCCGCGTATGAACTCCCCTGGCCATGAGGCCAGAAGAATTGTCCGCTCTGCCACCCCGGCTCAACCGCCCTAGTTTTCAACCAAGCTTTATAACTGTTGCTCTGCGCGACGAGGCCAAACGGGCAGGACTAAAAAGAATAGGTTTATTTTCGTCACCAGTAGAGGATAATAAATGACGACTAGAGAGGATGCTCTGCAGTTTCATGAGATGGCGAAGGGCAAGATCGCCATCCGCAGCAAGGTTCCCTGCCGGACCAGGGAGGATCTGAGCCTGGCCTACACCCCCGGCGTGGCCGAGCCCTGCCTGGAGATAGCCAGGAATCCAGAAGACGTTTACCGCTACACCGCCAAGGGGAACCTGGTGGCCGTGGTCACCGACGGCACCGCCGTCCTGGGACTGGGGGATATCGGTCCTCTGGCCTCCATCCCGGTGATGGAGGGCAAGGCCATTCTTTTCAAAAACTTCGCCGACGTCGATGCCTTCCCCATCGCCCTGGACAGCAAGGACCCGGAGGAGATCGTGGAGATGGTGAAGAAGATGGCCCCGGTCTTCGGTGGCATCAACCTGGAGGACATCAGCGCCCCCCGCTGCTTCCAGATCGAGGAGCGCCTGAAAAGGGAGCTGGACATCCCCGTCTTTCACGACGACCAGCACGGGACGGCAGTGGTGACCCTGGCCGCCATGATCAACGCCCTGAAGATCGTCTGCAAGGAGTTCTCCCAGATCAGGGTGGCCATGTCCGGGGCCGGAGCGGCGGGGGTGGCGGTTACCAGGTTCCTGATGAGCTTCGGGGTAAAAGACGTCAGGATGTGCGACCGCAAGGGAGTCATCCACCAGGGTCGTGAAGACCTGAACTCCGCCAAGAGGGAGATCGCCCGTCTGACCAACCCCCTGGGCATCTCCGGCTCCCTGGCCGAGGCCATGAAGGGGGCGGACGTCTTCATCGGCCTCTCCGCTCCGGGGATAGTGACCCAGGAGATGGTGCGAGGCATGGCCGACGATCCGGTCATCTTCGCCATGGCCAATCCGGTGCCGGAGATCATGCCCCACCTGGCCAGGGAGGCCGGAGCAAAGGTGGTAGCCACCGGCCGCTCGGACTTCCCCAACCAGGTCAACAACGTGCTGGGGTTCCCGGGGATATTTCGCGGCGCTCTGGACGTGAGGGCCCGGGACATCAACGAGCCCATGAAGATCGCGGCGGCAGAGGCCATAGCCTCCCTGGTGGCGGAGGTCTCGGCGGAGTGCATCATTCCCTCGCCCCTGGACCGAAGCGTAGTCCCAAAGGTGGCGGAGGCGGTGGCCAGGGCGGCCATGGAGAGCGGGGTAGCCCGGCTGGAGGTGGACCCTGCCCAGATGGCCAGGAGGACGGCAGAGCGGATCGGGAATCTGTAAAATATCTCGAAGCTACGGCGACTGCAGGCATACTCCCAGGGTTTTCAGAGATCTCCAGTCTCAGAGTTTTGCAGGCCGTCCCCTGAGCATCTCCTCCACCCAGTCCCAGTCGTGATCATAAATGTGGGCCGAGGCGCTGGTGGTGGAGATGGAGCCCACCTCCGCGCCTACCTCCCCGGCCATGTATTCCAGCACCCTGGTCAGCCCGTAGAGGTTAGCCGGGTAAGCTCCGGCGAAGTCGTGGCTGCGAAACAGCACGGTCAGGTTGAGCTTCCCGTCCCGCAGCTTGAAGTCGTCCACCATCATGCAGGGGACCTCCTCCTTGGCGGCATCCACCGGGGGTATCCAGGTAACCGCCGTGGCCCGTCTGGTGGCAGGATTGGACCTCAGGCGGATGGCGGCCTGCTCCAGCTGGTCCACCGGGGGTCCTCCCGGCAGGGACCAGGCCCGCAGCCGCTCACCATAAGTGTACTCGAATCCCGGGTTCTCGCCGGTGAGAAGCTGCTGTGCGTACTCCTCCAGACGATCCCGGTTCCAGGAGTACTGGGGAGGGATCATCTCCCGGCGGGGGTCCTCCACCACCACCTGCAGGGCCAGGATCTCCCTTATCCTGGTCCCCCGCTCGTCCTTCAGCTCCTGGCCCTGCCTCCAGATGAGGTTCAGTCCCCGCTGCCAGGCCTCGGCAATGGTGGCGGCCCGGATGAGTCTGCCCAGCTTCATAGAATTCAACATCCTCGAGATCTATTGAAGTCCTCGGAGAAAAATGGTCGGGGCGCCGCTACTTCGTCAGCTCGGCCAGGGCCTCGGGAGGCAGCGCCTTTATTATGTCTATCTTCTTGACGCACCGGGTGGCAATGCCGTACTTCTTGGCCACCGGTCTAAGCTCTCTCATGCTGTACTTCTTGGAGATCTCCTCAGGGTCCATAACGATCAACATTTGTTCTTCATGTATGCTATTTAAATGATGCAGAAGGACTTCCATAAACAGTTAAACGGGGGCCGGGGCGAAAGTGATGTAAGGAGAGAGCTAAAGGCCCCAGGCAGAGGGGTGGATCACATGGGAGACTTCGAATGGGCGCTGGTGGCGGCCCTCAATCGCTTCTTCGAGGAGGGAGATATCCAGGCCATAGCCTACCGGCTCAAGCAGCACCGGTTCACCGCCCAGTCCATGGACATCCTGGTGGACTCTCCCCAGCCCCGGTACTACCTGGCCATCGAGTGCAAGAGCCTGGACGCCCGCAAGACCAGGAGCCTGTACTTCAGCCAGCACTTCAACTCCGCCGGAGGGGGGCACCAGATCGAGAGGGAGAGCCAGTTTCTCCAGAGGTCGGGGCGCACCGGCATCCTGGCGGTGGAACTCCGCCGGGGGCCGGGCAAGCCCAAGACCGCCCACCTGGTGCCCTGGTCCCTCCTGCAGGAGCGCTTCCTCTCCGGGGGGGTGGGGCTCTCCCTGGAGGAGCTGGAGGCCCAGCCCGCCCTGAGCAGGAGGGGCGGAGAGTACGAGATCCTGGATCTGTGATCCGCCTGAAACTGCGCCCGGGCCTCCCCCCGGGGGGCCAGGATCCGATGCCCCGGGAGGGGGGAGGGCCCGGACAGTCCGGGAGCTGCCCGGACGCTTTTATCATGGCCAGGGCTGCCAGGGCGGTCGCGGACCAATCCGCGGACCAATCCAACTTCCGGATCATTTAACTTGATGCAAGCCAGGTTGGATTAACCTTATATTCAACCCTGGGCCTCCAGGAGGCCATGAAACTTCCCGGAACGGCCACCCAACCGGAGAACATCCACATAGCCCTGGGGAAATTGGATATCCAGCCGGGCATGGTCTTTCTGGACGTGGGATGCGGCTCCGGGGCCGTCTCCCTGGCCGCCTGCCGGTTTACGGACCGCATCTACGGCATCGACCGCAGGGCGGAGGCTGTGCTGGCCTCCAGGGCCCTGGTTCCCGGAGCGACCTTCCGTCACGGCGAGGCGGTGGAGATCCTGGACCGCCTCCCCCCTGTGGACCGCTGCTTCATCGGGGGGACCAGGGGGATCGAGGACTTCTTGCCGGAGCTGGCCAGAAAGGCCCATCCCGGCTGCCGCATGGTGGTTAACCTGGCCCGGATGGGGGTGGCTTCCCGGGTGGCGGAGCTGATGGAGGAATGCTGCACCCTGGAGGAGGTGCTGCAGGTGCAGATCTGCCGGGGATACCCTCTGGCCGGGGACTGGGCCCTGAGGCCGGTAAATCCCATCTTCATGGTGGTGGGCCGTTGCTGATGCCGGCAGATGGTCACAATCACCGCTTTCCAGAACCTTGCGGCAGGACGATTGGTCCCTGGCCACCTGGCCCAGAGGGGACAGGATGCCCGGGCGCCCCGGGAAAACTTTTGAAAAGGAGATTGGGGAGGATACCACTTTGATGATGAAATTGCCTGGATGCAAGCTTGCCGCTCTGACCGGGACTGAGGAGGGCACAGGATGCTGATTGGAGTGAGCCTGGGCCCCGGCGACCCCGGTCTATTGACCCTGAAGGCCGTGGAGGCCCTGCGCCGGTCGGCCAGGGTCTACGTTCCCGGAGAGCTGGCCGGCGAGCTGGCCAGGCCCTACTGCCAGCCGGAGGTGCTGGACTTCCCCATGATCGAGGACCAGGAAATGCTGGAGGAGATCTGGTCGAGGAACGCCGACCTGGTGGCCGGCCACGCCCTGGCCGGAGATGCAGCCTTCGCCTGTCTGGGGGATGTGAACACCTTCTCCACCTTCACCCACCTCAAGCGGCTGATCGAGGAGAGGCACCCGGAGGTGGAGGTGCAGAGCATCCCCGGGGTGGGAGTGGTCCCCGCCCTGGCCGCCCGCTTCGGGGTGGGGCTGGACCGCTCCTTCCTGGTCTCAGACGGGTCGCCCCAGGACACGGTGATCAGAATCAAGGCCACCCGGCCCCGGGAGCTGGCCGGCGAGCTGGAGAGCCAGGGCTACCGGGAGTTCATCCTGGGAAGAAAGCTGTTCACCCCGGAAGAGGAGATCGTGAGGGGAGAGATGCCGGAGAAGAGCCACTACTTCAGCGTGCTTTACGCCCGGAGGGGCAGATGAAGGTATACTTCGTGGGAGCCGGTCCGGGGGACCGGGAGCTGATCACTGTCAAGGGAGCCCGGCTGTTGGAGGAGGCTGACCTGGTGGTCTACGCCGGCTCCCTGGTCAATCCGGAGCTGTGGCAGGAGCTCAGGGCGGAGAAGGTGGACAGCAACCACCTATCCCTGGAGGAGACCACCCGCATCATGATGGAGGCCCTGGCCCAGGGAAAGAAGGTGGTCAGGCTGCACAGCGGAGACCCCGCCCTCTACGGGGCCATCCTGGAGCAGATGAAGCCCCTGGAGGAGCAGGGCGTGGAGGTGGAGGTGGTTCCCGGTGTGTCTTCCCTCTTCGCCACCGCCGCCGCCCTCAAAACCCAGCTCACCCTCAAGGGAGTCTCGGAGTCGCTGATCGTCACCCGCCCGGCAGGGACCACCCTGGAGGAGGACGAGCGTACTTCCCTAGCCCGGCACGGCACCACCATGGCCGTATTCCTGGGAGTGGACAGGATCCGGGAGGTGGTGCAGGCTCTGGACCGACCTTCCGACACCCCGGTGGCGGTGGTCTATCACGCCTCCTGGCCGGACCAGAAGATCGTCACCGGCACCCTGGAGGATATTTCATCCAGGGTGGAGGAGGCGGGAATCACCCGCAGCGCCCTGATCCTGGTGGGCGGGGTGGTCAGAAGAAGCGGATTTAGGAGGTCGCACCTATACCGAAGTCGGTAGGGGTGCTGGCATTCTCCCGGGACCGGGAGGCGGGGGAGCGGATCTGCCGGGCCCTGGAGGGCGATTACTCCCCCCGGCTGCGCCTCTACTCCGGCCCCCGGAGCCTGGCCCGGGCCCTGGAGGAAGAGGATCTCCTCCTGCCGGTGATGGCAGTGGGAATCGTGGTCAGGCTTCTCGTCCCCCATCTGCGGGACAAATGGACTGACCGGCCGGTGGTGGCTGTGGACTCGGCCCTGACCTGCGCCGTTCCGGTGGTGGGAGGGCACCACGGGGCCAACGACCTGGCCAGACATCTGGCCCGCAGGATGGGCCTCTTTCCGGCCGTCACCACCGCCACCGACGCCCGGGGCCGGCCCCACCTGGAGGCGGTGGCCAGCAGCCTGGGAAGGGAGATCGTGAACCGGGACTCCTCCCTGCCTGTCAACCTGGCCTTCCTCAGGCAGGATGTGCCGGTGGTCAGGATCAGCGGGCCCAAGGTGGTCCTGGTGGACGACGACGTGGCGGTTCTGAAGAGCAGTGGCGGAGTGGTGGTGGGGATCGGCACCAGGAAGGGAGTATCCAGGGAAGAGGTGCTATCGGCTCTGGACCGGGCTTTGCAGGAGGCGGGCAGGACCAGGGACGACGTCCGGGCCATGGCCAGCGCCTGGCTGAAGCGAGACGAGGAAGGGATCGCCGGGGCGGCAGCTTGCCTGGGAAAAGAAGTGGTATTTCTGCCCCCGGAGGTGCTCAACGCCCAGATGCCGGTCAGCTCCTCCCGGGCCTCGGACCTGGGGCTGGTGGGAGTGGCCGAGCCTGCCGCCCTGGCCCTCTCCTGCCGGCTGATCATGCCCAAGAAGGTCTACGGGAGGGTGACCATTGCCCTCGGAGAGTAAGCTTTTCATCGTGGGCATTGGGCCAGGCAGCCTGGAGCAGATGACCATTCAGGCCAGGGAGGCCATCAGGCAGTCGGAGTACGTGGTGGGCTACCGGGCTTACATCGACCTGGTGAAGGACCTGCTTCCCGGAAAGGAGGCCGTCTCCAGCACCATGGGACGGGAGGTGGACCGGGCCAGAGAGGCCGTGGACCTGCTGCAGGAAGGTTCGGTGTCCCTGATCAGCAGCGGCGACCCTACAATCTACGGCATGGCCGGGCTGGGGCTGGAGGTGGCCTCCAGGCAGGTGTCCCTGGACCGGGTGGAGGTGGTTCCCGGGGTGACCTCCTTCACCTCCGCCTCCTGCCTGGCCGGGGTGGCCTTCCGGGAGGCGGTGGCGGTCACCAGCCTGAGCGACCTGCTCACCCCCTGGAAGGAGATCGAGGCCCGGGCCGCCCTGGCCGCGGAGATGAACATCCCCCTGGCCATCTACAACCCCCGCAGCAGAGGCCGCCGCTGGCAACTGGACAGGGTCCTGGAGATCTTTCTGGAGCGGGAAAGAGGGGACAGCCGCCTGCTTCTGGCCAGGAACGTCTTCCGGCAGGGGCAGCAGGTGCGCTGGACCACCGTCCGGGAGCTGCAGAGCCGGGAGGATCTGCAGGAACAGGTGGACATGTTCACCGTGCTGCTGATCGAGGGGCAGGGCATGTGTCAGGGAAGGCCGTCCCAGAACTCCCTGATCAACCTCATCGGCACCGGGCCAGGCGGGCACCAGCACCTCACCGTCGAGGCCAGAGGGCTGATCGGCAGGTCGGACCTTCTCCTGGGACCGGAGAGATATCTGAAGCTGGTGCAGGACTGCGGCAGAGGAAGGACCTGCACCGGAGAGGGGAAGGTGGCCCAGAGGGTGGCCGGCCGGGCCAGGCAGGCCAGGATAGCCGCAGCCCGTGGGGAGACGGCCTCTCTGCTGGTGGGAGGAGACCCCAGCATGTTCAGCTCTGCTCCCCGGATATTCCAGGAAAACCTGGACCTGCACATCTGCCCCGGGATCAGCGCCTTCCAGGGAGTGGCCGCCCGGATAGGAGCGCCCATGGCCAATGACTTTGCCGTGGTCTCCTGGAGCCGGGGGGCCAGCCTGGAGAGGATGGCCAGACTGATCGAGGCCGGGTTCGCCCTGGCCGTCTACAATATGCACTACCAGGATCTTCCTGCGTTGGGAGAGGCCATCCCCGCCTCCCGGCCCTGCGCTCTGGCCAGGGACGTGAGCAGGGAAGGGGAGATGCTGGTGGTTGACCGGGGCTCGGAGCTGGTCGGCGGGCAGGGATCGTCCCGCCGCTCTACCCTGCTGGTGGCGGCGGAGAACTCCTACCTGAAGGAGGGAAGGATCATCGCCAGGAGGGGATACGATGCCAGATACAGCTACTGAACTGAGGAATGCCAGATATGGATGAGAAGAACTACTCGGATCTGGGGGCCACCACCCCCCAGGCCCTGCGCATCTCCCGGGAGAGCCGAAAGCTGATCTCCCAAATGGTGGGCGACAGGAATGACGAGGACCGGATCAGGCAGCGATGCGTCATTGCCACTGGAGATCCGGAGATTGCGGCCCTGATGCGGTTCTCCGGAGATCCGGTCCCTGCCGGGCTGCAGGCTCTGCAGGACGGGGCCACCATCTACGTGGACATCAGGATGGTGGAGGCCGGGGTGACCAGGAAGGGCCACCAGTCCCCGATCGTCCCCTTCATCGGCCAGGGGGACGAGATGGCCCGGGAGCTGGGGATAACCCGCACCTCGGCCGGGGTGCTGGCCCTGAAGGAGAAGCTATCCGGCAGCATCGTGGTCATCGGCAACGCCCCCACCGCGCTCATGGCTCTTTGCCAGATGATGGAGGCGGGCGAGGTCAGGCCGGCCCTGGTCATCGGAGTCCCGGTGGGCTTCGTAGAGGCGGCGGAGAGCAAGGAGCGGCTGCAGAAGATACCGGTCCCCCAGGTGAGCAACCAGGGGACCCGCGGCGGAACTCCCATCGCCGTGGCGGCCATGAACGAAATAATCAACATCTATCATGAGAGATCGAAATCCAGGTGAGGAAGAAATAAGAGATCCGGTGACCGGGTTTGCCGTTCCCCTGGACTGGCTGGAGAAGTGCCCGGACCGGGAGGCGCAGCAGAAGGTCAGGAGCGGGCGGTGGGTCCTCCTGTCCGACGGGACCCTTCTTCGACGGGGACTGACCACCGGAACCACTGCTGCTGCCGCCTGCAAGGGTGCGATCTTATCCCTGGTCCGGGCCGTGTCCCAGGTGGAGGTTCCTACCCCAGCCGGAATCAGGGTGAAGCTGCCGGTCCAGGGCCATGACGGATGGTGCCGGGCGGTCAAGGACGGCGGCGACCACCAGTTCGACATCACCCATGGCCTGGAGATCGAGGCCCGGGCCAGGGCCGCACCGGAGACCGGGATGGTCCCCGGCCCGG
>JAAEEW010000099.1 GCA_013415595.1 Methanosarcinales archaeon
ATCTTCGAGAACTCGATCCCTCTGATGTCGAAATCCACGTCGAATCGGCATCCTCTGAAGTCGGCGTCCGACCTGAACCGGGAGTCCCGGAAGTCCACAGGCCCCATGAAATGGGCCTTTTTAAAGCCGGCATCGCCCAGGAACTGAACCCACCGGAAGTCCGAGTACCCCCCGAATTGAGCATACTCGAATAGAGCAGTTCTCTCAAACCGGGCCAGGGCGAAGTTGGCCTCCTGCAGGAGATGGACTTCGTTGAAATAGGCCTCTCTTGCGAACAGTGCCTCGCTGAAGAGCACGCTCTTGTCGAATCTGCTTCCCCAGAAATTCACGGAGCCGTTAAATATGGTGTTTCTGAAGTCGGCGCGGTTCTCAAAATGGCTGTACTGGAAATCTCCGTTTCCTCTGAACTCCGTCCATAGGAGGCTGGCCGGACTGGAGAACCGGGTCTCGCTGAAATCGACCTCTCGATTAAATGCCGCTCCGTCCAGGAAGACATCGCTATCGAATGTGGCTCTATGTAATCTGGATATATTTTCGAACTGAGTTAATTTGAAATTCACAGTCCTCTGAAACGTGGTATTCTCGAAGTTTATGAATCCCTTGAGAATGGCGTATTGAAAGTTGACGTTTCCCCGGACCACCGAGTTGGTGATTCTTATAGGCGAGACGACGATATCGGAACTTTCATCACGGCCCAGCAGGACCTGCCACCGGTGATTGTGATTCAGGGGTGTCTTATTCAGGGAGGCCTGGCTCAAATCCAGGTTTCCCTCAATCACCACTCCATCATAATCTACCGGCTTGCCATTCTGCAGCTTGCCCATTATCTCCGAAGCGGCTACTCTGTCCTGAGAATCGATCTGCAGTTGGCCTCCGCTGGCTATTTCCGCAGCACATGCTCCCAGGGCGGCAGTCACCAGAGCCAGAATAATCAATTTGACGATCATTTTCGCTAAAAAGCTGTCTTTTTTAGAGCATGCTCGATCTCATAGCCTTGAATGTGGTTGGAATGACCATTCTATTATCCCTCCTGGCCCCGACCTGGCTGATCCCCTGACCAGGAGGGCTGTGGAACTGTCTGCTGTCCAATGATCGCCCCTCTGGGGCGCCATTCCCTGCCGGAAAGGGCGGGAATGGGGAATTGACATCCAGAGCCTCTCCGGCCGTCTTGGATCATCGCCCTTAAGGTGGATCTCCCAAAAGGAGAAGCGCGGTCATGCCCTCGATTCCAGATGACATCTTGCCGTTAATTTCGCCCGTCTTCTCAATTGCTCCTCGATTCCATTGATTTTCATGGACGATCAGGTTGGATTCATGTTAAAATTAAATTATCCAGTACAGTGAGGGGTGGTTGTTCGATAGCCATCGGGCCACGTTCAGCGAAAATTGCAGGTCGTCGTTCCTGTCAAAATATGCATAACCCATAACCCATCCGGAGTCTATAACCGCCCTCCCCCTGTCCGATGCCCTATCGTCCATCGCGATAATTCCCGGGCAGACGGGAGAGTATTTCCACAAAATCGCGCCCCTCGGATCGTCGGATTTTATGCAGCCACAGCTCTCATCGAAACAGAGATAATTGATGCCCTCCAGCAGCGGATGGTCCGACGAGACCATCTTTCCCGCCCTGTCGCTGGTGTCGTAAGAGTCATAATCTACCCCAAAACGTCTGGCGAAGACCAGGGCATCCTCATTCCACACTCCGTAGAGTTTATCCGGTGTGTAAGCCGCCTCCAGGGATATCCATACTCCGCCGCCATTCTCGTAGTACCGGTAAAGGTCGTCTGCCTCTTCAGGAGTGACTTCCACGACGTCATCCCAATCCCCCTCCAGTATCCATATTTGATCATAATTGTACATTTTTTGGATGGATATGGTGGGTAGGGTCGTCTCGTCTTCAATCTCTGCCATATAGCCGCTTTCGGCTAGGGTCTCTATCAACGGATTCAGGTCTGCAGGATCTTTGTACCAGTGGCTATTGTCGTCCCTGGTGGAGAGGACATACATCAATATGGGCTTTTGTGATGAAGAAGTGTCATTTTCCTGTCCGGATGCGGCCAGTGGGGTCGTGCAAAGGGCCACTATTGCCAGTGCTAACAGTGCAAAACATATTTTATTCGCGCCGCGAATTTTTGATCTACTAACATTTAAAATAAATTCAACCGTAAAACCCATACAATTATAATAGTTAATAAAGTGGTATATGAATTTTATGTTTCTTGATCAACAATTGTCCTTTCTTTAAGCTGATTGCCGGCGGCTTGACAAAATCCAGTCTCCGATCTGCCCATTTTCGTCGATAGCCCCGACGGGAGTACCGCAGGTTTTGGGAAATAATTTTACATTTAATTAATAAAAAATTTATTAGTTTAATTAATCAAATTAATTATATCTATTGAGGTTTTTCAGCACATTAGCACATTTATCCTTCAAGGGCTTATTGCGCCCCTCCTTAATTGACGTCTCGCGCATCGCTTTTCAGTCACCTCAATCGCCTCCCGCCCAGCAGCTCCCCTTCTTTCCCGTCCTGTCCAGCAGGTCGCACAGTCTGCCGGCGACGGCCTCCACCGCCTCTATGCCCGGGACGTCGTCCGTCGACGGCTGCACCATCGACATGCCAGACGGATTTTCGCCGCCCACTACTATCATTCCCTGGATGAGCATCCAGGCCTGGATGGAGTCGACGGTCCTCCCATGGCCTCCCTGCAGGGGCCCGGGGACGGAGAAGGCGCACCCTGCTTTGTCCTTGAGCTGGCCTCCCTGGAGCTTCAGGGGAAGGGTGCGGTCGAAGAGAGCCTTGAGCTGGGAGCTGACCGATCCGAAGTAAGCCGGGGAGCCCACGATCACTCCATCTGCCCGGGATAGCAGCCTAGACACCTGGGGCATGTCGTCGTCGATGGGGCAGGTCTGCCCCCTGGCGCACTCCCCGCAGTCGATGCAGGGGGCAATGCGGGTGGCGGAGCATAAGATCCGCTCCGTCCGGTATCCCCTCTCCGTGGCCACCCGGAGGGCCAGGTCCAGGAGGTCCTCGGTCGGCCCGGTCTTCGGGCTGCCGGAAATGCAGAGAATCATCATCTCACCCGGGAATGTTCCTGGGCCAGAAAGATTTATGGTTTATTGGCCCACAGCGGCAAAAAAAGCAGATCCTTGGGCCCCTGATTGATCACAAGATTTATAATATGTGCCTTCTATTTATCTCTGAGGACTCGACATGCGTGCGGAGATCACATCTCTCATGGGGCTGGAGGTCTATACCCAGCAGGGCGTCTTCGTGGGCCGGGTGGATGACGCGCTGCTGGACCCGGAAAAGGGAGTATTGAGCGGTCTGGCCCTGGGCAGCATCAATAGAGATCTCTTCAACCAGAAGTCGCGGGGAGTGATCATCCCCTACCGCTGGATCATGGCCATCGGCGACATAGTACTGATGAGGCACCTGAAGAAGCATGGAAAGGACACTAAGAGAAAGTAAGTGGGAGATATTCTCCTCCATCAGGACCAGAGCCCCCTTCTTCGTCCGGGCCGACGGCAGAGGCTTCAGCAAGCTTCTCTCATCCTTCGAGAAGCCCTATGACGTCGGATTTGCCAGGGCCATGTCCCGCTCGGCCAGATCTCTGATGGAGGAGTCGGGGCTCTCCCCCAGCCTGGCCTTTCTGATCTCCGACGAGATCAACCTCCTGTTTCTGGACCATCCCTTCAACGGCCGGGTGGAGAAGCTGGACTCGGTGGTGGCCGGATTTCTCTCCGGAGCTCTCTCTTTGTCCCTGGGCCAGGCAGTATCTATGGACGCCAGGGTCATTCCGGTCTGTCCCGGAGAGATTCTGGAGTACCTGGGACAGGGTCAGGACGAGGCCTGGAGAAACCATGTCTTCTCCTGCGGTTTCTACTCCCTCCTGGAGGAGGGGATGAGCAACGCCCGGGCCATGGACATGCTGCGGGGGATGAAGGAGAGCCAGATCCACGAGCTGCTCTTCCAGAGGGGGCAGAACCTGGCCAGGAGCCCCTCCTGGCAGCGGCGGGGGACGCTGGTCTACCGGCGGGATGGATCGGTGGTGGAGGACTGGGAGATCCCCCTATTTCGTTCGCCGGAGGGGGAGGCCTTCCTGCAAGGAATAATCAGCAAAGAATAGTCTCTATCGATCTCGACTGGCCGGGCACAGGCGGTCCAGCATCCCCGGGAGGCGGTCCCAGGAGAGGCGGTGCTGGCCTTCGCTGTCGTGTACCAGGCAGGCCCCATCCCGGGAGGGCGGACCTCTCTCGAAGTCCCGGTAACGCATGACGAGATCGATTGCCTCCTCCATCTCCCTCACGTAGCGCCGCTTCAGCTCTCCTGCCAGATCGAGGGCTCTATGTGCTTCCATCTCCTGGCCCAGCCCTTCGCACCTGGAGACCACAAGCCTTCCCTCTTCCAGGTAGAAGGGATAGGTGCGGCATAGAAGGGGTCGATGGTCGTAGATCTTGCAGCCCCGATGGTAAAACTGGCAGTCCCCTTCCGGGGTCTTTTGCAGCCTCCACTCCAGGGTATGAAAATTGCCCATCCTGTCCCACTCGCCAAGTAGGGGCGGCTCTGCCACCTCCAGCCAGCTCTGGCCGGTATGGGCCATGATTCCTCTCACTTCCCCGGGGAAGGCCAGCACCGAGAGCTCCTCGCCCCGGCAGCACCTGCCGCACTGTGTGCAGCGAAAGCCCTCCTTTAAAATTTCCCCGGCCAGGGCGAGGATATCCAGGGCCCGGGCCATCTCCAGCTCTGAGGTCAGGGTCTTCAGGTGGGAAGCCCGGCCGCCAGGCTCGTCGTGGGAGTCCGGGCCCTCCCGGCCGCCGCTCACGTCTTGCACAGCCGGATGAAGTTGTCCAGAACGTCTATTCCGCGCTCGGTGTGCACCACCTCGGGATGCCATTGTATCCCGAAGAGGGGCCTGTCCATGTGCTTCATGGCCTCTATCTCGCAGACGTCCGACCGGGCCAGCACCTCGAAGTCCGGCGGCAGGGAGGTGACCTGGTCGGCATGGGAGGCCCAGGTCTTGATGGTCTGCGGCAGCCCCCTGAAGATCTCGTCCTCCTTCAGGATCTGCACCTGCACCTCGGCATATCCTCCGATGTTCCCCGGCTGAACCTCTCCCCCGAATTCCCTGGCCATCAGCTGCAGGCCCAGGCAGATGCCCAGGATGGGGACGTCCAGGGTGTTCAGATACTCGGCGCACCGCCCGGCCCGCTCCAGAGTGGGCCCGCCGCCCAGGATGAGGCCGTCCACATCTATCTCCTCCGGCGGGGTCTGGTTGGAGATCAGCTTGCACTCCACCCGGTCCCGGATGCTCCGCTGAATAAGATGATTGAACTGGCCGTAGTTGTTGACCACATATACCCGCATCGATCAATGCATCTCCAGAGGGGAAGATAATCCTTTGCCCGAATGGCCGCTCCTCCGGGTGGGGAGGGATCGGCTCCCAATGGCCCGGGGGATCTCTGTCGCATTGTACCCCGGCCGCACACAATCCCGGCTATAGAGCTCCTGCGAGCTCCTGGAAAATTTTCTCGATATCTCCAGGGCCGTCCAGGACCGTGATTCCGGGAAAGCGCCTGAGCTGGTCCAGGTTCCTCCGATCGATCTCCCGGGTCTTCACCCGCAAAGAGACGGCGCTTATGGCCCCGTACTGGCAGAGGCTGGCGCAGGTCCCGCAGCCGTCGCAGCGCATCAGGTCGATCTGCTGGTTCACCGCCCCCTGGGGGCAGCCCTCCCTGGCCGGGCAGGGGTCACACTGCCGGCAGATCTCCCGGTCGATGGAGTAGGGGGTCCTGGACTGGGCCTGGCCCTCCAGGTCGGTGGGCAGGACGTAGACCGGCACAGCCGACTTGTTGGCCATGGCCACGGCGTTGGTCACCAGGCTGTCTGCGATCCCCCAGGCCATCTTGGCCACGGTGTTGGCCGTGGCCGGGGCCACCAGCAGCACGTCGACCCGGCCCAGCATGAACCTGCCCGTCTCCGGAAAGCTGAGTCCGGTCTGGCTCTCCAGGATCAGCTCCTCCAGGTACTCTCCGCCGGATATCTCCGCCACCCGCTCGAAGACCCCGTACATGTGCAGCACCTCTTCAGCCGCCCGGGAGACGAATGAGCATACGTGGTTATCCCGGCTGAGCCTGAACACCGCCTCCACGCTCTGCTCCAGATGCTGCCCTCCTCCGGTTATGCCCCAGGCCATCCTCTTCATTCTGATCTCCCTGCCTCTCTCCTCTGATCTTGCTGATCTGTCTTATCTCCCGGGTTCATTCTATATGGATTGTCTATTCTATGTGAGTTTGAAGCGCGGGGCTGCTTAATAAAGGGTTCCCAGGACGATTGCAGAGAGATAAATCGGATTCAATACATAACTCAACATGTATTATATTAAGGTATTTATAACTGGTGCGATGCCCGGGATTCTTTTGG
>JAAEEW010000100.1 GCA_013415595.1 Methanosarcinales archaeon
CAAGGGAGGACCTCCCCGTGCTCCGCCTTTCTTCAAACTGCAGGCTTTCATCAACTACAAGCTTTCTTCAGCGGGAGGCTTTCTTCAGCTCCAGGGAATGCACAGCTGCTGACGGCCGCTCCCGCCTCGATTCTTACAGTGCCCTGCAAACGAAAATATAATAATGCAGCCAGGCATCAAAGCCCCTCCCGGAGGTGGTGAAGACCTCCGGCCTCTGGCCGTACTCTCCATTAGCCCGCGCTCTGATCATCTCCACCTGATCAGGGGCCAGTGCGTACCTTTCGGAGAGGTCGGGGGAGCTGAGATGAAGCGCTGGGGCGGGGCATACGGAGCACACCTTCCACCCCTCATCCTTCAGCATCTCCTCCATCTCCCCAACTGTAAAGTACCACTTGTCGGTGCCTATCAGCTCGTAAATCAGGTTCAGGCACTCTGCATCCACCGAATGCAGGAAGCAGGCCGACTGGTGGACGAAGAACTCGCCGCTCCTGAGCTGAAGGCGAATATGCCTCAGGACCTCTCTGATGCCCTGGCGGCCGAAATAGTGGAGAAGCGAGCGGGCGATCAACTGCAACCGGCCCTCTCCGGAGACGATCTGGCGGCGCTCGAACTGAGATGCCGATCCCTGCACCATCTCGATTCGCCCATCGTGGCCGGTGGATAGCTGCCGGGGGGAAACGTCCAGGTCTACCAGCCTCATTCCCGGGAGGTCCGCCCGGCGGAGGATCTCCCCCAGCACGAAGCCGGTGCCTCCCCCCAGGTCGGCTATGGCCGCAGGGTGTGAGATGTCGACGACCCTGGCAATGGCCTCCACAAAGGGCCCGGCCACCACCGGATCGGCGAAATAGCCGTCGTGGATGGTCCTCCACCTCTCTCCGTGTATTCCCTGCTCCCTGCAGACGGACTCTTCTTCCCTCATGGAAAAATCCCTTCCCTCTCTCTGGAATAGATCGTATAGTCCTCTTTAAACATGCGGTCAGCATGCTGTCGGCAGGAGGTAGCAGGAGGTAGCAGGAGGAAAGTCGGGGAGACCCAGGAGCAATCAGGCCCCGGCCCAGGAGTGGAGGGACCGGCAGACCGGGAGAGGCGCCATGACCTTGGTGTGGAGAAGTGCAGCCGGGGGTGTGGAGTGCCGTGGCGAAGAAAGAGTGGCGGAGGCGGCAACTCCCACCTCTGGCCGTTTCATAGCCCCACCTTTCCCGGGGAGCTGCCTCTCCTCCATCGGCAGGATAGTCCCCCTGGCCCCATTCCCCAGGAGGCGATCTCCTCCGCCGGGCTGCAGCGCACCACCTTTCCCCTCTCCAGCAGGCAGACCCGGTCTCCGATCTGGGCCACGTCCCTGGGGTCGTGGGTCACCATCACGCTGGGAACGTCGCATTCCTTCACCCGTTCCTGCAGCTCCTGCCTCATGGCCCCCTGCTTGGTGATGTCCAGGGCGGACAGCGGCTCGTCCAGGAGCAGCAGCTCGGGCTGGATGGCCAGGGCCCTGGCCAGTGCTGTACGCTGCTTTTGCCCTCCGGAGATCTGGAAGGCCCGGGCCTGGCGTACCTCCCACAGGTCGAAGGCCTGGAGCTGCCCTTTTGCCCTCCTCTCCGCCTCATAGCGAGGAATTCCCTGGCTGCAAAGCCCGAAGGCCACGTTGTCAAGGACGGTCATGTGGGGAAAGAGGGCGTAGTTCTGGAAGACGTATCCCACCCTCCTCTTTGCTGGCGGGAGGTTAATCCGCTCCCGGGAGTCGAAGAGGATGCGCCCGTCGAGGATGATCTCTCCCCTTCCCGGGGTAAACAGCCCGGCCACGGAATTGAGGACGGTGGTCTTGCCACATCCGTTCTCGCCCATGAGCATCAGCATTTCACCCCGTTTTACCCTCAAGGAGACCTCCAGCTCGAAGTCCCGCAGACTGCTATGGATGTCAATTTCCAGCATTTCTGTACCTGCCCCGGGTCAAGATCTTGACTGCTGCAATCACGGCGAAGGAGAAGGCTACCAGGATCAGGGCCAGACAGAGGGATACGTACAGATCGCCCTGCATGGCGGTATAGATGGCCAGAGGCATGGTCTGGGTCCTCCCCTGGAAGTTGCCGGCAAACATGATGGTGGCCCCGAACTCCCCCAGGGATCGGGCGAAGGTCATGATGGCCCCGGAGATCAGGCCGTTTATGGCCAGGGGCAAGGAGACCTGGCGGAAAGCATAGATCTCCGAGGCCCCCAGGGTGCGGGCTGCATTCTCGTAGACCGGGTCCACGCTCTCAAAGCTGGTCCTGGCCTGGCGGATGTAGAACGGCGAGGCCACGAATATCTGGGCGGCCACCACGGCTGCAGTGGTAAAGGCTATGTCCACTCCCCAGGCGCTGAAGTGCTGCCCCAGGACGCCCATGCGGCCAAAGGCCATGAGCAGAGCAATCCCGGCCACTGCCGGGGGAAGCACCACGGGCAGGTCGATCAGCGAATCGATCAATTCCCTTCCCGGATAGCCATAGCGGGCATTGATGTAACCGATGGGAGTGCCCATGATCACGGCCACCAGAGTGGCCAGGCCGGAGGTGGCCAGGCTCAGCACCAAAGCCTCCCGCACCATCGGATTTTGCACGGTTTGCAGGGTTATGCCCGAGTAGCTGCGAACGAAGAGGGAGGCTACCGGCAGGGCTATGAACAGCACGGCCAGGAGCATCATCAGGGCCAATCCCGCCCTGATGGCCACATCCCGGGGGCGGGACTGAAATCCCTCACCTACGTTCGTCCGGCAACGCCGCCTGAATAAATCCATCCTGAACCGATTTATGTCCATTGATTCTCCCAGCTATTTGCCTCTCCGGGCTTTGCCCGGCAAAAATCTGTGAAGGCCGACATCTCCAGGGACCACAGAGCTGCCCCGTCTCCAGGGCCGCTGCCCCGGCCGACGGCTTCCGGGCCCCGGAGTTCCGGCTGTGGTCCCCTGGCCCTTCAACTGCGCCATCCATCGTTCACATTCTTCGTTCACATTCTTCATCCGCGTTCTTTGTCCACGTCCCTCGTCCACCTCCCCCGTCCGGGCCTCAGGCCAGGGCAGCCGCCTGGGGGGCATTGGCCCGGGGATAGGTTCCGGCGGGCGTAAATCCGTATCTGGCCAGCACCGCTCCCCCCTCCTCCGACATCACATAGTCTATGAATCCGGCTGCTCGCTCTGGATGCTCAGACCCCTTCAGCACGCCGATGTAGTAGTCGGCAACCACGTTGTACTCCTCTGGAATCTCCATGACCTCGATTTGGGACCTCATGGGGGGAAGGACGTCGGAGACGTAGGCAAAGCCGGCGTCAGCCTCCCCCAGAGCCACCTTGGAGACCACTAAATTCACCGTCGTCTCCTCGGAGACGCCGTTCTCCTCAACTTTCGCCCTGAACTCCTCTCCATAGCTGGGGTCGGCAGCCAGATTGTCCAGGACCTGGCGGGCGTAGGCTCCCACCGGAACCTCTCGGTTTCCCACCACTATCTTCAATCCCGGCCGGGCCAGGTCTCCAAGCTCGCCGATCTCGCCGGGATTGTCACCGGGCACTATTACCGCCATCATGTTGTGAAGCAGGACTCTGACGGTGGAGTTGTCCATGAGGCCCTGGCTCATCAGGGCCTGCATGTGCTTTTCATTGGCTGAGGCATAGACGTCTGCATAGGCCCCGTTCTCCAGCTGGGTCCTGAGCATCTGGGAGCCGTCGAAGTTCTGGATCACTTCCTCCCCCGTCTCGATCTGGTAAAGCTCCCCTATCTCTCCAAAGGCCCCGGTCAGGGAGGCGGCAGCATAGACCGTGAGTTCCTTTCCTTTCCCATCATCTCCGGCCGTTGCCG
This sequence comes from Methanosarcinales archaeon, assembly GCA_013415595.1. GTDB lineage: Archaea > Halobacteriota > Methanosarcinia > Methanotrichales > Methanotrichaceae > JAAEEW01. Next base: position 3,821 of record JAAEEW010000100.1, read on the forward strand.
GGAGCGTCCCCAGGATGGTGACGGCCAGAACCAGGGCCAGGGCCGGCATCCTTCGGCCCATCTGGCCTCCACATCCAATTGAATTAGGTAATGTCATGCCAATTTCTCCATTTTCTCTCCAGAATACGACCGCCGTTCTTCGCCCTGCCCTACGGATGACCTGCAGATGACTTGCAGGCGAACTGCAGACGAACTGTAGATGACCTGCGGATTGGCCTGCAGACGACCTGCGGAAGGCCTGCGAATAGTTTCTTCACCGGGCCGGCGGCAGGTTCAACGTCCGGGCGGTGATGGGGCCGGGGCTTGCTGCTTCACGGGAATGCGCTCTCTATGCTCCAGGAGGGCATTGGCCATGGCGTCCACCAGTCCTGCCGCGCCCTGATAGCCCAGCAGAAGCTGCCGGGAGGCTCCGAAACGGTCGTGATTGGGAAAGCCGACCCTCAGGAGCGGTATATTCTGAGCCGCTGCGATCTGCCTGCCGGTGAACGGCCCCACCATCAGCTCCACGTCCCTGGCCGAAATCTCTCTGCCGATATCTGAGAAGTCCACCGCGTCCAGGACTGCGGCCTGGGGTGCCATCTCCCCGGCCAGGGTGGCAAAAGCCCGGGACCGGGTCCCTGTGGCCACCACCCGGGGGCTCATGCCCAGCTCCACCATGAACTTGAGAATGCCAAGCACCATCTCCGAATCTCCGTAAACGGCAGTCTTCACGTGGGCCAGAAGCTTGTGAGCGTCCACAATAGCATCCAGCAGGCGGCCCCGATCCTGCTCGTAGCTTTCCGGCAGGGGAAGGCCGACAACCTCCTCCAGCCTGGCCATCAGCATATCGGTGAACTGAAGGCCGATGGGCAGGGGCAGGGCATGGTGAGGCACCCCGAACTCCTCTTCCAGGTACTCTCCCGCCCCCGGCAGCCGGGCACAGGCTCCTACCGTAATGCTGGCCCGGGAGTTGGCGCTGTCCCGGATCTCCTCCAGCGGCGTGCCTCCGGCCGGAACCCTGGGCAGGTCGCCCGTCAGCGGAAGGTCAAAGGTCTGGGAGATGTCAGGCAGCAGAATGAACTCTGCCGACATGTCCCTGAGCAGCCGCTTGAGGTTGCGCACATCGGAAGGCGATACGATGCTTCCCACCAGCAGGTTCAGCTTGCAGCTTTGCTTTGATGGTTGGGCCAGAGCCCTGACCGTGGCCAGAAGGGCGGCGCTGTAGCCCTCCTCGTGGGAATGGGCGTAGCTGGGGGTGGAGACGGGAATTATGGGGATATCCCGGCCGTCAGGTTCTTCCTGCAAGAACTCCCGGATGGTCCTCTCCACGTCGTCCCCGATGGTCTCCGCCAGACAGGTGGTGGAGACCCCTACCGCCCGGGGCCCGTACCCTCTGATCACGTTTTTCAGGCCCGTCTTCAGGTTGGCCGCGCCGCCGTAGACCGCCGCCTTCTCGCTCAGAGCGGAGCTGGCGATATCCACCGGCTCCCGGAAATGGTGGGCCAGATACAGCCTCATGTAGGTGCTGCAGCCCTGGGACCCGTGAAAGAGGGGCATACAGCCCTCAATTCCCCGGAATACCAGGACGCTTCCCAGAGGCATGCACATGGCGCAGGGATTAACCGCAGCACGGCTCTGAGACATCCTCTCCTCCGCAGATCATCTCTTCCCGGCCGGTGAGGGGAGACTCTCTCTTCAGGGGCAGCTTCCAGACCGGGCTGTTGATGGTGGCATCCACCTCCCGGGCGAAGTTCACCATGCCGTCGAATCCTTCAAACTCCGTGGTCCGGTCGTGATTGAAGTCGCAAAACGCTATCCTCAGCTTGTAGGCCAGGAAGCGCTCTTTGACCCCGGCCACCAGAAGATCTGCTTTTTGCTTTTGCAGCAGCTCTCTTAGCTCCAGAGGGTTGGCGTCGTCGATGATCACCGTCCCTTCTCTCACCATGATGCCGATCTTCCGGTAGTCGTCCCGGTCGCCGGTCTGGGTTCCTATTATCACCACCTCCACCCCCAGCTCCCTGAAAGCCCGGACCAGGGAGACGGCCTTGGCCGCCCCGCCCATGTAGATGGCCGCCCTCCGGCCCTCCACCCGCTGCCTGATCATGTCGATCTGAGGTTCTACACGCCAGAGTTCCCGCTGAATGATCTCCTCCGTCCGGGCCGTCATCTCCGGCACGGCGAAGAACTCGGCTGTCGTCCTGAGGGCAGAGGCCATATCCTGCAGGCCGAAGAAGCTGATCCTCCGGTGGGGGGTGCCGTACCTCTCCTCCAGCTTCCTGGCCAGATAGGTCATGGAGCCGCTGCACTGCACCAGGTTGAGCCTGGCCAGATGGGCTCTTCGGATATCCTCCACCCGGCCGTCCCCGGTAAGAGAGGCCAGGACCTCGATTCCCATCTCCTCGAAGTAGGGCTTGACCCTCCACAGGTCTCCGGCCACGTTGTACTCTCCCAGCAGGTTTATCGTGTACGGGCTGCGGGGGGCATAGTCTTTGCTTCCGATTAGCTGAAAGAGGGCATTGCAGGCGGCCTTGTACCCCTCGTTCTTGTTGCCCCGGAATCCCTCGGACTGCACCGGCAGGACCGGGACTCCCAGCTCCTCGGAAGCGGCTTTGCACACCGCCTGCAAGTCGTCTCCTATCACCCCCACGATGCAGGTGGAGTAGACGAAGATGGCCGGGGGCCGATACCTCTCCTCCAGCTCCCTGATGGCCCCCAGCAGCCTCTTCTCGCCGCCGAAGATCACATCCAGCTCCTTCATGTCCGTGGAGAAGCTGCTCCTGTAAAGCCTGGGGCCGGAGGTGCAGCTTCCCCGGATGTCCCAGGTGTAGCTGGCACAGCCGATGGGCCCGTGCACCAGATGCAGGGCGTCGGTGAGGGGATTCAGGACCACCCTGGCTCCAGAGTAGACACAGGCTCTCTGGCTGACCGCCCCGGCCAGGCTCTCGTTGCTGCAGGCCAGAGGAAGGGGCGACTCGCCCTTTTGCTGGATGTGCCCCTCCCGTCCCTCGAAGATATTGACTATCATCGTCTTCCCTAAAGGATCATCTCGAAATGGGTGTCGTCTGCGTCCCGGTCCCTTCTATCCAGGAAGGCGTTGCCGATCTTCTCCACCAGCCGGGCCGCTCCTGCGTAGCCGACTATGGGGAAGCAGTGGGTGTTGGCCCGGTCCATGATGGGGAAGCCCACCCGCACCAGGGGGATGTCCTCGGCCCGGGAGATCTGCTTTCCAAAGGTGTTGCCGATGAGCATGTCCACAGGCCGG
>JAAEEW010000101.1 GCA_013415595.1 Methanosarcinales archaeon
AATTCAACTCGATCAGGATTTGGTCCAGAGGACAGAAGAGCTGATTGCAGAATTAAAGAGAGTGGCGAACGGGGGCGTCATGCCTCCGCCCCTGGAAGATAGCCCCAAATGTGTTCGGTGCTCTCTGGCCGGAATATGCCTTCCCGACGAGGTCAACCTTCTGAGAAATGCAGAATCACAGAGGGCTGATAAGGAAATTAGAAGGCTGGTCCCTGCTCGGGACGATCTGGTGCCGGTCTACGTGGTAGGCCAGGGACATACGGTGAGAAAGAGCGGAGACCGGCTGGAGATCTGGTCCCAGGAGGGCAAGGTGGGAGAGGCAAGGCTCATGGAGACCTCTCAGGTATGCCTTTATGGGGGTGTGGAGATGACCACCCCTGCCCTGGTGGAACTCATGCAACGGGGCGTTCCAGTCCTTCACTTCACCCATGGAGGATGGTTTCAGGGCATCTGCCTGGGCACCACTCATAAAAATATAGAGTTGAGGATGAACCAGTTCGATTGGGCACAAGATCCCGGCAAATCCCTGATGATCGCCAGGGAACTCGTATCCGGAAAGATCAAAAACTGCCGGACCCTTCTTCGCAGGAACGATCCCGACGTCCCGACTGACATACTATCTCTGATGGCCAGGTTAGCCAGAGATGCGCTAAAGGTCACAAGCAGCCAGAGCCTTCTGGGAATTGAGGGCGCTGCTGCTGAGGCCTACTTTTCCAGGTTCGGCCAATTGCTGAAATCCAATCGACCAGGCGCCGACGACTTCTCATTCGAAAATCGAAACAAAAGGCCTCCCCAGGATCCGGTGAACGCCGTCCTCTCCTACCTTTATGGAATCCTGGTAAAAGACATCTTTGTAGCCCTCCTGTCTGTAGGCTTCGATCCCTATCTGGGATTCTACCACCGACCGAGGTACGGAAAGCCAGCCCTGGCCCTGGACATGATGGAGGAGTTTCGGCCGCTCCTGGCGGACTCAACTGCCATCACCCTGTTCAACAACAAAGAGCTGTCAGAAAACGACTTCACCAAGATCGGACTCGGAATATCTCTTAAGCCCGACGGCAAGAAGAAGGTGGTCGGGGGATACGAGCGCCGGATGAGATCAGAGATAACCCATCCCCTTTTTGGCTACAAAATAAACTACCGGCGGGTACTGGAGGTCCAGGCCAGGCTCCTTTCCCGAGTGCTGATGCAAGAGATACGACAGTATCCGGCCTTCTGTACCAGGTGATCGCCGTGGGCGGATTAAACTGCTACGTGGTCAGCTACGATATCATGGACCAAAAGCGCCTTCATCGGGTCCACAAGACCATGAAGGGCTTTGGCGATCCTATTCATTATTCGGTATTCAGGTGCAACCTCACCCCAAAAGGCCGGGTGGAGCTGATGGCAGCTCTGACGGAGCTGATCAAGCACGACCAGGACCGGATAATGATCGTGGACCTTGGACCGTCGGATGGAAGAGCCGATGAGAGAATCGAGTTCCTCGGAGTACACCCTGCCGTGGCTGAGGAGGGTGCAGTCATTATCTGAAAAGACACTTTTGATTTAATTCAAAATATAAAATCTCATGGGCCTCAGGCTTGCCCCCGAGGCCCCCTGATTTAACGACACGCACCAGTTCTTTCCCTTCGAGCCTTCAGCTCAGCCGGGGAGCCATTCCGATCTCGAAGATCAGCCAGGGATTCTCCATGGAGGACCAGTTGTTGTTCTGGGGCACCCGGAAGGAGGAGCTGGACTGAGCGAGCTGCACGTTCCTCTCCCAGTTGCCGCCGAAGTCAGTCCCGGCCGGAGCCATGGGTATTCCGCTGGTCCCGCCGATCACCGCGGAAGAGGGGGCCGGGGCCTGGGGCCTGGTTCCCAGGTACATGGGGGTCATGGAGAAGCTCTGCCCGAAATGGGTGGAGAAGGCCGGGCTGGCGTTCTGGGTGACCGTGGTCGGAATGGGCACCAGGTGGATGGGATTGGAGAACTGGGCACCTACTTTGTCGAAGCTGGTGGCGGTGTTGAGCCAGATGGCGCTGGCCCCGCCGACCATTATCAGGATGAGCGATATACAGATTATTGCTTTTTTCAATTGTATCACCGCTGGGGGGTCTGGCATCCAGGATTTAAAATCTCGCCCTGGCCTCACTTCGGGGAGACCTTCATGACGCATCCCTGGTCGGTGTGCTCCGTCTCCACCTTCATGCCCAACTCGGAGAAAACCCGGTTCCAGTGGGCCTGCTCGCAGGACTTGCAGTGCTCCCTGGCCACCAGGGAGGCCCCCAACCGCGCGAAGGCCCTGGCCCCCTGCAGCAGGGCGCAGCGCTCCCGCCGGATCACCGCAAAGCCGTCCCCCTCCTCCACGGCTATCTCGGAGCCGAACATGTTCTTCTCGTTGGTGGCCACGGCCAGAGCCACCTCCTCCGGCCTGGTCAGGCCGATGTGCTTGAAGGTGGCCGCCACCTGCCGGGCGCCCAGGTCCTGAAACTCGCGAATCCCCTTCTTGCCCAGCCTCTTGCCTATGTAGCCGATGCTGCCGTAGTAGTTGCCGATCCACCAACCCACAACCCGCTGCTTGAGCTCATCCGGCGCAAGCTCAGGGACTTCTGTCATGATAGGAACGCTAACCGGGGAAGGATATAACAGTTCCTCACCTATCCAGGGAGACTTTGGGGCCCCGTGTCCATTTGCAGCACCGGGGATGGGCCTGGGGAGGGCCTGGCGATGGGACCGGGGATGGGACCGAGAAGGAAACTGGGAAGGGAACCAGGAGAATGGCCCAGCGGCTGGACCCCCAAGATGGTCTGGTGGAATGTTCTGGTGGATTGGTCCGGAGGGGGTTTTCGGAGGGGGATCCGGAGAATGGCCCCGAGAAGGCCTCACCGTCAAAGCCCCGCCCCTGGAGCACCTCCAAATCCCCACTCCAGGGCCCCGCCGGGGCCAACCGGGGACGGCCGGAAATGGCCGGTGGCCGGGGCCCTTTCCCTGTAACCTTTTTATGCGGCCACAATCCTAAGCTGGAGAGCATGGTAAAAGAAGTGCATTGCTGCCACATCCTGGTGAAGACCGAGAAGAAGGCCAGAGAGCTGATGGACAAGATCAACAAGGGCGAGAACTTCGCCGAGCTGGCCAGGAGGAAATCCGAGTGCCCCTCTGGCAAGAGCGGCGGAGACCTGGGCTGGTTCGGCAAGGGCCGCATGGTTCCCCCCTTCGAGAAGGCCGCCTTCGAGGCCGAGAAGGGCCAGGTGGTCGGCCCGGTGAAGACCGACTTCGGCTGGCATGTGATCAAGGTCCTGGACAAGAAGTAAATCCCGGGAGCGGGAGCATAGAGGCCGGTGGCCGGCCAGGGTGCCCTCTCTCCCGGGAGCTCTTTCCCGGGAGTTCTTTCCCAGTAGCTCTCTTTCCGGGATAGCGCGGGGATAGCAGGGACCCACAGCCCCCAAATCCCGGCTGCTGCACAAAATCCAGAAACAGGGGAAGAACCTGGGGAGCATGTGATTCTAGCCGGGCCGGACGGTCCCGCTGCAGCAGCCGACCTTTTTTTTTCAGTTGCCCCCCAACGGAGAGGACGAAAGCTCTAAGATCTCCGGCGAACCTCACCCCCACAGCCACACCCAATCGATGCCCCGGCAGGACCCTGGGCCGGGGCACCGATTGAGGCACTGATGGAAGAGAGCATGAAACTGTGATCTGCCTTCGCTGCGGGTACTGCTGTACCCATCTGGACGTATCTATCGTCAACCCCCGGGCCATCCGCCCCGACGGCAGCCTGGACCCCGGACGCCGGGACTCCATGATCCCCAAGCCTGCGGGCTGGCGGTGCCCCCACCTGGCCTTCCAGGACGGGAAGGCCGTGTGCACCATCCACCAGCTCCCCTGCTACCAGGGCTCTCCCTGCGATCAGTTCGAGCAGTTCGGACCGCAGGACGACGTCTGCATCCTGGGCGCCTACTTCCGGTCCACCGGCGCAGTCATTTA
>JAAEEW010000102.1 GCA_013415595.1 Methanosarcinales archaeon
CTCCCACGTTCAGGAGCACCGACGGCGGGTCCCGGACCTGGAAGACCCCGTCCACCTGGACCACGCTGCCGTCTGCTCCCTTCATGGAACTCATGACGTGAACCAGGAGAAGGGGCAGCTGATCGGGGCCTACCTTGTAGGCGTAGGTATCATTGCTCTCCACCACCGCGTTGTCCACAACCTTCTGGTTCTTCATGAGCTTGAAGTTGACCGCTTCTCCGTCGCCGGAGACTTCCTGCAGGACCAGGCTGTATCCGTCCTCCAGAGGCAGGGAGCCGTTTGACCTGATGGTCACCACTGCGTCCGCGTCCAGGAGAATCTCTCGAAGCTCACCTTTCTCCAGGGCGCTGATCTCCTCTGTAAAAGAGCTGGCCGGATAGCCGGCCAGGTAGGCCTTGCCCAGGAATGCCACCGTCTGGTAGCGGCCCCATTCCTCGCGCGAAAACTCGGTGTACCAGGGCAAAGAGGTGTAGATCAGCTCGCCCTTGTCCACCACCCGCCCTTCAGGAGTTACCTGCAACGTCTCCCCGCTTCCGCCGTCCTTGGGGTCGTAGACGAACCACCCGAAGTCCTCGGCATTCCAGCGGCCGGGGCCGGTGCTGATGTGCCCCCGGACCTGAGAAATTTCCACCGGTTGGATGCTCTGCGCTGCAGCATCTGCCGCCAGCAGGGCGGAGATGGTCAGAACTAGAAGTAAAATAGCCGCTTTCAAGCCAGCGGCCTTCGTCCTGCTCTCGCTCGTAAATATCCTCATCTATCGGTCCTCAGCTTGAGCCTGGATAATCCCTATATCCTATGTATTAAGCTTAGGTCTCGGAGTCTGATCATGTCATCTATTAAGCATGTTGCCATCTACGGCAAGGGAGGGATCGGAAAATCCTGTACTGCCTCCAATATCGCCGCTGCGTGCGCCGAGGCCGGCACCAGGGTTTTGGTGGTGGGCTGCGACCCCAAGAGCGATTCTTCCATTACTCTGGTGGGAAAGCGCATCCCTACCATGATGGATCTGATTAGGGAAGGCCGGGAGATTCAGGAGAACGACGTGGTCTTCACCGGCTACAAGGGCGTAAAATGCATCGAAGTGGGCGGCCCGGAGCCTGGAGTTGGGTGCGCCGGGCGGGGCATAATCGTGGCCATAGATTTTCTGAGAAAGGTGTCCCGGATCATGGACCAGGTGGACCTGGTGCTCTACGACGTTCCCGGAGACATCGTCTGCGGCGGCTTTTCCGCCCCCATTCGAAAGGGCCTTGTCAGCGAGGCCTACATCATCACCTCCGGGGAGTACATGCCCCTTTACGCCGCCAACAACATCTGCCGGGGCCTCAAGCGCCTGGGAACTCCCTTGGCGGGCGTGATCTGCAACTCCCGGGAGGCAGCGGGAGAGCGGGAGATCGTGGACGGCTTCGCCCAGGCCATCGGCAGCCGGATGGTGGCCTTCATACCCAAGGTGCCCATCGTCCAGGCCTGCGAGCGAAAGGGAGTCACCGCCATCGAGGGTGCGCCGGACGCCCCGGTCTCCCAGGTTTATCGCGATCTGGCCGTGCAGGTCAGAGGAGAGTCCGCCGCAAAGGTACCGGAACCAGTGGATGACGATAAGCTGAGGGAGCTGTCCTGGTCATGAACCCGCCCCGCATCCTCATCGCCGGGGACCGCAGCTCCAGCGGCAAGACCACCATCGTGGCCGGGCTGCTCTCCGCTCTGCGGGCCCGGGGGCTCGCCGTCCAGCCGTTCAAGGTGGCCATGGACTACATCGATCCCAGCTATCACACCTGGATCACCGGCCGGTTCTGCCGCAACCTGGACGGCTATGTGATGACCCCGGAGGCGGTGAAGGAGGTCTACTCCCACGGCTCCCGGGGCGCGGACATCTCGGTGGTGGAGGGAGTGCGGGGGCTGTACGAGGGCTACGACGGCGACCTGGGATCCACGGCCCAGATAGCCAAGATGCTGCACTGCCCGGTGATCTTCGTGGTGGACGCCCGGTCCATCACCCGCAGCGCCGCCGCCCTGGTCCAGGGCTACATGGACTTCGATCCACAGGTGCAGATCCGGGGGGTCATCCTGAACAAGATCGGCAGCCAGCGGCACGCCGACAAGGCCATCCGGGAGATCGAGCGCCACGCCGGGGTGGAGGTGGTGGGGGTCATTCACCGCAACGACGACATGCACCTGGCCATGCGCCACCTGGGGCTGGTGCCGGTCCTGGAGGGCGAGCGCCGCCACCAGGGATTCGTGGAGCGGCTGGGCCGGATCAGGAAGATCGTGGAGGAGGGCCTGGACATCGACCGCATCCTGGAGCTGGCCGGGGAGGCCCCACCCCTGCCGGAGGTGGAGGAGGACCTGTACCGCCCTGGCCAGAGCGGCCGGGGGCTGCGGGTGGGAATCGCCCAGGACGAGGCCTTCAACTTCTACTACCGGGAGAACATCGAGCTGTTCGAGCTGGCCGGGGCGGAGGTGGTGCCGGTAAGCCCGGTTCACGACCAGAGCCTGCCGGCAAATCTGGACGGCCTGTACATCGGCGGCGGCTATCCGGAGCTGTACATGGCGGAGCTGTCCGGAAACGAGGGCATGCGCCGGTCCATCGTCCGGGCCTGGGAGGCGGCAATGCCCATCTTCGGCGAGTGCGGCGGCCTGATGTACCTGGCCCGGGAGATCGAGTGGACTGTCCCCGGCCAGGGTGGAGGGGAGAGGGGAGTGGAGAGGCCGGAGAGCTATCCCATGGTGGGCCTGGTCCCTGGCCGGGCCCGGATGGGCAGCAGGAGGATCGTCAGCTACGTGAGCGGCACCTTTGGCCGGGACTGCGTGCTGGGGCGATCCGGCTCCCGGTTCCTGGGCCACGAGTTTCACCACTCCGAGCTGGTGATGGAGGAGGAGGCCACCTACGCCATGAGGCTGGACCGGGGGACAGGGATCTCTGAGGGCCGGGACGGGGTGGTGGACGGGAATATGCTGGCCAGCTACGTGCACATCCACGCTGCGTCCTACCGGGGATTTCCCTCCGCGTTCATTCAGGCCTGCCACGACGCAAAAAATAAATAAATTGCATGCATTTTCTATAATGGTGATGTAATATGGTAAAGATGCCTGCCGAGGTGAGGGAGACCCTGGAGAAGCAAAAGCCGGTGCCTATCGCCACCGCCAGCAAGGACGGAATTCCAAACGTGGTATTCGTGGGGATGCTGAAGGTCCTGGACGACGAGACCATAATGATCGCGGACAACTTCTTCTACAAGACCGCGGCCAACCTGGGAGAGAATCCCCAGATCTCCATCCTGTGCTACAGCTCAGAGACCAAGAAGTCCTTCCAGATCAAGGGCAAGGTGGAGGTGCACACCACCGGGCCGGTGCACGAGGAGATGCTGAAGTGGGTGCACGGCATCAATCCCAAGCTTCCAGGCAAGTCCACGGTGATGGTGAAGGTGGACAAGATCTACAACGCCATGTGGGGGCCGGCTGCAGGAAAGCAGATTGCCTGAGCTGATTTGAGGACATTTTCTTAGGTGGACTTAAGCTCCGGCGTAGAGCCCGGAGCCCTCCAATGTAGGGATCCTGCCGCCTGGGGTCCGCCGTCATATATTTTTTCCAGAAGGGCCGCCAGGGGACAATAAGTGCAGGGATTTTCCCCAGAGAATTCCAGGGCTTATAGATGATCAGGTATACAGGTCGGCGATGGTATACGCGTGTACCCCGGGAAAACTATAGACGGATCGAGAGGAGGAGATCAAGAGCAGGGGCCGGATTACTGGGTACTTGAGATGAAGGGATAAGCTATCCTGGCTTGAATCCCAGCTCTTTTGCCCGGGCTAGGGCCTTCTCCGCTTCCTCCGTCTGGCCCATTGATTTTAGCGTTATACCCTTGTTATGCCGGGCGTCCGCATAATCTGGTTTGAACTTGAGTGCCGCTTCAAAAGCTTCGAGAGATTCTGTCGGCGGACGGCCTAGCTGGCTAAGAGTTACACCCTTGTTGTACCAGGCTTCTGCATAATCTGGTTTGAACTTGAGTGCCGCTTCATAGGCCTGTAGCTCTTCTTCCCCACGACCTAGCTGGCCAAGAATCACACCCTTGTTGTTCCAGGCTTCTGCATAATCTGGTTTGAACTTGAGAGCCTCTTCGTAGGCATGGAGTCTTTCAGCCGGCGGACAGCCTAGCTGGCCAAGAGTCGCACCCTCACCCTTGTTGTTCCAAGCTTCTGCGTAATCTGGCTTGAACTTGAGAGCCGCTTCAAAAGCTTCGAGAGATTCTGCCGGCGGACGGCCTAGCTGGCCAAGTGTTACACCCTTATTGTACCAGGCTTCCGCATAATCTGGCTTGAACTTGAGTGCCGCTTCAAAAGCTTCGAGAGATTCTGTCGGCGGACGGCCTTGCTGACTTAGCGTTACACCCTTGGCGTACCAGGCATCTGCATAATCTGGTTTGTACTCGAGAGCCTTTTCATAGGCAATGAGTACTTCAGCCGGCGGACGGCCTAGCTGGCCAAGTGTTACACCCTTGTTGTACCAGGCATCTGCATAATCTGGTTTGAACTTAAGAGCCTCTTCGTAGGCATGGAGTTCTTCTTCTCGACTGCCTAGCTGGCCGAGCGTTACACCCTTGTTGTTCCATGCTTCCGCAAAATCTGGTTTGAAATTGAGAGCCTTTTCGTAGGCAGGGAGTTTTTCAGTCGGCGGATGACCTAGCTGGCCAAGAGTTGCACCCTTGGCGTACCAGGCTTCCGCAAAATATGGTTTGAACTTGAGAGCCGCTTCAAAAGCTTCGAGAGATTCTGTCGGCGGACGGCCTTGCCGGCCAAGCGTTACTCCCTCGTTGTACCAGGCTTCGGCGAAATCTGGCTTGTACTTTACGGCCTGTTCAAAAGCTTCCAGCGCCTCTGAATGTTTATTATTAACGGACCGAATAACCCCTATTCCAAAATAACCGATTTCCGGCATCTGAACCTTTAAAGAGTCCATTATCCTCTCTGCGTCCGGATATCTTTTCAACTCCAGGTATTGGAAGCCTAAAGTTGAGAGCAGCTTGAGAGGCCTCCTGTAGTTGGGCTCCACTCGGCCGGCTTTAAGACACCTCTTGCGGGATTTTTCAAGCTCCTCCGCCTTGCCGGTCAGCAGATAGCGCCGGTAGCTTTCCAGAGCCTCGGTGTAATACCTGAAGGCCTCCCAGGTCCGGGGAGAGTCGTTATCTTTCTTGGGGGTAGTCATGGGCGATCTTGAATGATAAATCCCTTATCAGGGCCGGTATGTGCTCATCTTTCCCCGGGCCTTCCTCCCGGATCTTTCTGGTGACCTGCCAGGTCCTGGTCGTCTTTCCCTCAAGAGTGGCGGTTATTGCCGCCAGGGACCCGTACCACTGAAGGCTCCCGGAGATGACGGGAACGGGATCGGTTCCCGGACACAGCCTCTTTATGGTCAGGACGAGCTGCCCGGTGGATAGGGAGAACGATCCCAGGTTCAGGGTACCCATGTCCGCTATGCTGTAGTCCAGAGTCTCCGTCTTTGGCACCAGGTCGGGCAGCGACAGCCTTTCCGTCTCCACCAGAGAATAGGACCCGAAATCGAAATTATGGACGTCCCTAATCCTTTGCAGCTCGTAGCCCAGCATATCGGCAATGGCCCGTCCGCTGTAGGGGCCTTCGGCCTTGCCCACGTCAAATGGAAGTATCACCAGGCCGTGTGTCTCCTCGAATATCTTTCTATGGAGGAGATACAGGAAGCCGAAAACCATGAGAAGCCCGGCAATCTTCAGCAAAGTGAGCATCACGTCTCCCAGGGAGCTGAGATAATCCGGTGCCCCCTCGAAAATAGGCTTCAGAGGGAGGAAGTCCTCCCAGTTCAGGGAGACGTAGCCCATCAGCCAGACCAAAGCGCCCCAGCACAATTGAGCTATGTGCAAAAGGAGAACGATACTTGAGGGGGACATTTGAGATCCAGGGTCGGCACTGATAATCGCCTGATAAAGCAGAAAG
>JAAEEW010000103.1 GCA_013415595.1 Methanosarcinales archaeon
GGGGGGGCTGGAGGACCTGATGGTTCATTTCGCCTACGCCGGCTGGACCGCCTATCATTCCGGCTGCGTCCTGTCGCTTCACCTCGCCAGCCCGGACGAGGAGCTGGGAACCACCCTCTCCCGGATGCTCTCCCGGACCATGGAGGCCATGGGCGGGGTGGAGGTGGGGGAGATCAGGATGAACAGCGAGGCGCTGGAGTCCATGAGGCGAGACCGCATAGAGCCCTGAGGCCTCATCCCAGACGAGATCTTCCCCTGCCCGGAAAGGCAATGGCGCAAGGGCGGCTGGACCAAAATAGAATGCGGGACCGCAGCAGACGGAGAAGTCCGGCAAATGAGAATCGCCATGGGCAAAAAGGAACAGTAGCCCGGCAAGGATTCGAACCTTGGTGAGGAGGTCCAGAGCCTCCCGTGATTGACCGCTACACTACCGGGCTGCAAAATGCCCAATGCATAGGTGATGTATTAATCTATCGATCCGGACGGGGGCCCGTGGCCGCTCTATCATCCTTTTTTATGCGGAAATGTAGTCCATGAGCACCGTTCTCACTCCTTCCCCGGCCAGGTTTTCCCGGGACAGGCACAGGCTCTTCTCCGGGCCTTCCACCGCTCTTCCCTGGAGGAAGCGGTCCACCGGCTCCAGATCGAAGGACAGGCTCCTGGTCTGGTAGTGCATGGGGATGGCTATTTTAGGACTGAGCTGGTCCACCACCCTGTGCGCGCCTCTGGCGTCCAGGGTGAATATTCCTCCCACCGGGACGAAGAGCACGTCCACCGGACCGATCTCGCGAACCGTCTCCTGGCTCAGGATGTGGCCCAGATCACCCAGGTGGCATAGCCTGATCCCGTCCATGGAAAAGCAAAAGATGGTGTTCTCTCCTCGAAGCCTCCCTCCCTGGGCGTCGTGGTGGCAGGGGATCCCCTTGAACTCCAGGCCGGCGGCCCGGTGGAGGCCCGGCCCCCTGATCACCGTCGGCTTTCCCTGAATGGCCCGGGCGTTGTTGTGGTCGTAGTGCTCGTGGCTTATCAGCAGCACATTTGCTTTTATTTTAGGCTTCTTATAGCCTACGCTCTCGTCGAAGGGATCGCACACCACGATCCTTCCAACGGAATCAACTATGCGGAAAAGTGAATGTCCAAACCAGGTTATCTCCATGAAGATCACCCCGTCAAAGTTGGACCTGCAAAGAAGATATTTTTTACTGGTGTCCCTTCCACCGGCCAAAGCCCGGCCTTCCAGGCTATACCGGATCACAGCCTCACCAGATCACGGCGTCGGCCACTCCGTGGACCACCCCGGGCGAGTATTTCTTCACCCGCACCACCTGCACGATCTCCGCCTCTCGACCCTGCTCCCCTGCAGCCTTTGCCACCTCGTCTGCCATCCTCTGGGGGAAGAGCCGGGAGGGCACCGTCTGGTGGTAGTGCAGCACCCCCCCGGGCCTCAGCGCCCGGATGCCCGCCGTCAGGTAGCGGTCGGTTATTCCCACCATGCCCATGACGGCCCGGTCGGCCCGGCCCTCCGGGGTGGCCTCCAGGCAGTCCCCAAGCACCGGCTGCACAATCTCCGAGACCCCGTTGATCCTCACGTTCTCCTGCAGGTAGGCATAGGCCAGGGGATTGATCTCGATGGCCAGGATGCGCCGGGGTCGGGAGTGGACGGCCATGGGCACGGTGAAGTAGCCGATGCCGGCGAACATGTCCACCACTTCCTCGCCCCGGCCCAGCCGGCTCATTCTGGTCCTCTCCATCAGGTTCCCCGGGGAGAACATGATCCTCCGGGCGTCGAGCTTGAAGACCACCCCGTTCTCCCGGTGAATGGTCTTCGTTCCCCCGCCGGCAATCACCTCCCGGCAGGGCTGGCGAAACTGGCCCTCCACCCCGGAGTCGGAGAGGGCACAGCGGCAGCGGGGGTACATCTGCAGCAGGGCTTCTCCTATCATCTGTCTGTGGGCCTGCAGGCGGGGGTGGATCTTCACCACGATCACGTCCCCCACGATGTACCATCCCCGGGGGAGAAGCTTCAGCCCGGAGTCATCGATCCGGCCGCGGAGGAGCTCGTCCAGGCGGGGCATTCGACTGTAAAAACGGGGGGCAGCCTGCAAAATGGCCTTTTTGCCTGGAATCTCCCTCAGGACCGGAATCTCCACCCGGCCCTCCCGGACCACGATCTTCCGGCTGCGGTCCAGAGCTCCCAGGCGGCAGGCCAGTTCCCTGATCCCCTCCGCCTCCTCCCGGGGGACGCTTACCGCCAGGTCTCTACAGCGCCCGGTAGCTCTGCTCAAAATTGACCCTTTCCGGAGTGACGTTCAACTTCAGGATCAGGCGTTCTTCCTTTCTCTTCAGGTCGTAGCTGGCTCCGTGCACCTCCACGCCGGAGTCGTATCCCTCGGGAACGTCGATGTTCAGCAGCACGGGGACCGTCTCCAGGCTCTGGTTCAGGTAGACCCGGATGCTGGCGTCGTTATTGGAGTTCATCCTGATGATGGTGCCGTTGGCGTGGGAGATGGTGACCACCCCTCCTCTGGCGCTGATGCTGCGGTCGATGTTCAGGGGCAGGACCAGCTCCAGGTCGTTGGACATGGACCTGTCATTCTGGATCTCCAGGGTGAGGTAGGTTCCCTCGCTGGCGTTGGTCAGGTAGGTGGAGTACTCCACGAAATTGGGGGAGGGTCCGGAGAAGAGGTTGGGGGCGCCGATGAAGAGGGCCACGGCCAGCACCAGCAAGGCCAGGGCGGCCAGCCCCATCCTGGACGCTGAAGACTGCAGCCAGCCCCCGGCGGGAGGGGCGGGGGTGGGGGAGACGGGAGCCTCCACCCGGGCCGCCTCCGGCTCTGCCGGGATCTCCGGAACGGCAGCCTTCTCTCCCCCTTCCTCCCCGGGCCTGGCCAGGGTCGGGGGCGCCTCCGGCGGGGCTTCTCTCTCCTCCTGGACGAAATCGAATTCCGGGGGGGATGCCGCCCCTTCGGCCTCTGCTCGCTCTTCTTCTCGCTCCTCTTCTCCCTCTGGTCCTTCTGCAGGGGGCTTTGCGACCCTGGCCGGCTCTTCTTCCCCGGCCGGGGCGGTAGCTTCGGCCGGGGCCTCTTCCTCCTCCTTCGTCTCCTTCTCAGCCGTCGTCTCTTTCCCGGGCGCCGTCTCCGCCACAGGTTCCGGTTCCTGCTCTGCTGGCCCTTCCTCCGGGCCCTCCCCGGCATCCTCCTGCTCCGGGGGCTCGGTCTCCTCTGCCTGGCCCGGCTCCGGGGGAACCGGGATCTTTCGCCTGCTGGGCAGGGTGACGTCCCCCTCCTCCAGGTTGAGGACCATATCGGTGTAGGTGCCGGTGGCGTCGATGAACCGCCTGGCTCTGGGGACCAGATAGGACACCCCGGAGACC
>JAAEEW010000104.1 GCA_013415595.1 Methanosarcinales archaeon
CAGCAGGTCCCGCAACTTCATCCTCTCCAGGACCTCATCGCCCCCGGTGCCCTCCTGACCTGTGACTCCACTCTGAAAAGCCATTCTTCGCATGTGACTTTCCTGACTGAGATCTTTTGATTGTCGCTCTTCGTCTGTGACTCTCAGACTGTGATCCCTTGATTGTCACTCTCTGACTGTGACTCTCAGACTGATCCCCTGATTGTCACTCTTTGACTGTGACTCTCCAACTGTAATCCTTTGCCTGTGGGTCTATGACTGCGCCGCCCATCCGGCCGTTACTGCTCCCTGGCCAGGCCGCTCTCAGCGGCAGCCCTGCTCTTTTGGCCCTGGATTCCCCATCCTGGAATCTTTTGGTTTATCTCCGGCACAGCTCATCGATGTGCCCCTGGCCAAACCGCATCAGGTAGAGGGCGGCCAGGTTCGCGTAATGCCGGCTGGTCAGGGCCAGGCGAGCCTTCTGCTCACCGGTCAGCTCCTTTATCTGACGGGCGGGGGACCCGGCCCAGAGGGTCCCCGCAGGGACGTTCGTGCCCTCCCGGACCAGCGATCCGGCGGCGACGAGCGCCCCTTCGCCTATCCGGCAGCGGCTGAGCACCGTAGCCCCCATGCCGATCATGGCCCCATCCTCCACCCGGGCAGCGTGGACCGTGGCCCGGTGGCCCAGGGTCACCCGGCGGCCCAGGATGCAGGGGTGCTCAGGTTCCGTATGCAGGATCGATCCGTCATGCACGTTGCTCTCAGCGCCCACCTGGATGAACTGGCCGTCGCCCCGCAGCACGCAGCCGTACCAGACTGAGCTGTGGGCCTCCAGCCTCACCCGGCCCAGGACCACCGCCCCGGGGGAGATCCATGCCGTGGGGTGCACAACCGGCCGGGACCACAGCGCCGCAAAGTCCAGGCCCTCGTCCGGGCAGGGCAGGCGGGATGGGTCCGGCGGGGCCTCCGCGATCCGGGGCCAGTCCAGGGGAGCTTCAATTTCTTTCATGGTTCGCCTCCATCTGGCCAACACTTCCCGCACATCAATAAAATCTATTTGGCTTTCAAAAGGAGTGATCGGGTTTTTCGGAATTTGTATGAAACCAGGGCGCTCCTTATCGGATGCCCTGGTACGGGGGGCCGGGCCGGACCTTCCCCGGAGGGAGAGATCGTGCCGTTCCCGGGACTGACTACTTCAAAACTTATTATCTGTCAATCTAACCGAATCGAATATTAACAATTATCTTTCCTGCTAGATTTTTCCGCTAGTTTTTTTTAGTTCTAATAAGCGTACATCAGAAGGTGTTACATGTTCAAGATAATTAAGAGACAGGAGATGGCGGGCGGGACCATCATCCTGAACGAGATAGCGGCCCCGCGCATCGCCCGGAAGGCCAGGCCCGGGCAGTTCGTGATACTCAAGGCCAATGAGACCGGGGAGCGCATCCCCCTCACCATGGCCGATTTCAATCCCCGGCAGGGGACCATAACTGTGATCTACGCGGTGGTGGGGAGATCCACCTCCCTCTTCTCCCAGCTTCAGGAGGGCGACAGCTACCAGGACGTGGTAGGCCCCCTGGGGCGGCCTACCAGGCTGGAGAGGATGGGAACCGTTGTTTGCATCGGCGGCGGGACCGGCGTTGCCGTCCTCTATCCCATCGCCAGGGGACTGAAGCTCCTCGGCAACCGGGTCATCAGCATCATCGGAGCCCGGGAGAAGGAGCTGCTGATCCTGGAAGACGAGATGAGGGCCATATCCGACGACCTTCTGGTGTGCACGGACGGCGGGTCCTACGGCCAGCAGGGACTGGTCACCGATCTGCTGGCCCAGGTCCTGCAGGAGGAAAGGCCGGACCTGGTGGTGGCCATCGGCCCGGTCCCCATGATGAGGGCGGTCTCGGAGATGACCAGGCCCTGCAACATCAAGACTCTGGTGAGCCTCAATCCCATCATGATCGACGGCACCGGGATGTGCGGAGGATGCCGGGTCTCTGTAGGTGGAGAGATCAGGTTTGCCTGCGTGGACGGACCGGAGTTCGACGGCCACCAGGTCGATTTCGACGAGCTGATGCAGCGGCTGCAGGCCTACCGGGCGGAGGAGAGGCAGAGCCTGGAATGCGAGAGCCAGAGCCTGGAGATCCACCGCTGCAAGATGGAGCCCCAGATCGTCAGCGCCGCCAGATAGAATCCCTTTTATTTCTGATGGTCGCGATATACTAAAAAAGGGAGCCCTGGAAAAAAGGAGCCTGGAGAATTTCATGGAGACCGCACCCAAGCACAGAGAGAAGAAGCCCCGGGTGAGCATGCCCGAGCAGGAACCGGATCAGAGGGCTGGCAACTTCCAGGAGGTCCCACTGGGCTACACCGCCGAGATGGCCGTGGAGGAGGCGTCCCGGTGCCTGCAGTGCAAGAAAGAGCCCTGCGTATCCGGCTGCCCGGTGGGAGTGGACATTCCCGGGTTCGTCCGCTGCATCAGATCCGGCGAATTCGGCCCGGCCATTCAGAAGATCTGGGCCACCAACAGCCTGCCTGCGGTCTGCGGCCGGGTCTGCCCCCAGGAGATCCAGTGCGAGGGGAGATGCGTGCTTGGCAAGAAGGGAGAGCCCCTGGCCATCGGACACCTGGAGCGATTCGCCGCCGACTTCGCCCGGGACGCGTGCATCTCCTGCGATGCTGCACCGGTGAGGTCTACCGGAAAGAAGGTAGCGGTGGTGGGATCCGGTCCGGCGGGGCTGACCGTGGCCGGCGATCTGATTGCCAAAGGCCACCAGGTGACGGTATTTGAGGCCCTGCACAAGACCGGCGGCGTTCTGGCCTACGGCATCCCGGAGTTCAGGCTGCCCAAGGATATCGTGGCCCACGAGGTGGCCCAGCTGGAGAGGATGGGGGTCCGGTTCGAGTGCAACATGGTCATCGGCGTCACCCTCACCCTGGACGAGCTGTTTGAGGAGGGCTACGACGCCGTCTTCCTGGGAGTGGGAGCAGGCCTGCCCAGGTTCATGGACATCCCCGGGGAGACCCTGATAGGGGTCATGTCCGCCAACGAGTACCTCTCCCGGGCCAACCTGATGAAGGCCTACCGCTTCCCGGAGTACGACACCCCCATCCCCAGGGGGAGAAACGTGGCCGTGATCGGGGGCGGCAACGTGGCCACGGACGCCGCCCGCAGCGCCCTTCGCCTGGGGGCGGATAGGGTGAGCATCGTCTACCGCCGCTCTCGCCAGGAGATGCCGGCCCGGGCGGAGGAGATTCGCCACGCCGAGGAGGAAGGGGTGGAGCTCCACCTCCTCACCAATCCCGTCCGCTTCCTGGGAGACGATGACGGCAGGCTGGTGGGGATGGAGTGCCTCAAAATGACCCTGGGAGAGCCGGATTCATCTGGCCGCCGCCGGCCGGTGCCTGAGGAGGGCTCAGAGTTCGTGATCGAGTGCGACCTGGTGGTGGTGGCGGTGGGGTCCGGCGCCAATCCCCTTCTGACCCGGTCCACCGGGGACCTGAAGCTCAACCGGTGGGGCTACATCGAGGCCGACCCGGAGACCGGGAAGACCAATCTGGAGGGGGTATGGGCTGGCGGGGATATCGTCACCGGCTCGGCCACGGTCATCCTGGCCATGGGCGCGGGCCGCAAGGCAGCCGACTCCATTCAAAAATACCTGACCGAGAAAGGGTGAGGCGGTCCCTGGATCCGGCCAGGACAGGCTGAGCCGCCAGACCTGCATCAAATTCCGTGGCCGCCTGATTCAAATCCACAGGCTGCCGGATCCAGCTCTTCTCGCAGGCAGGGATTCACTCCACCTGGATGTCCACGTCCACCCCGGTCTTCATGGAGCGGATGACCGGGGCGGATGAAGCCACCTCGGCCATCATCTTCTCCATGGTCTGGCAGTTGCCTTTGGCCCTGAGCCTGACCTTGATGGAGATGCGGGTGATGGCCCGACCGTCGGCTGCAGGCTCCATGATCCCTTCGGCGCTGGAATGGAAGGCCTCCAGATCCACTCCGTACTTCCTGGCCCGATTGAGGGTGGTGGTGAGAAAGCAGGCGTTCGCCGCCGCGACGTAGAGGTCCTCCGGAGAAAGAAAGCCCGCCACGCCTCCAAACTCCTCCGGCAGGGCGAAATCGATCCTCTGACCTTCCGCAAAGCATAGCTCCCCCTGGTATCCTCCCTTCCATGCCACCTCGTTGGTGAAGGCCCTCTTTTCTGTCATGATTTTAGATGATATCCTTCTGATAAAAAGACTTTTCCCACATTTTTTTAAGGCCATCGATATTCCCGCCCCCACCTCAGCCGCACAAGTGCTGAATCGACGCCCATTTGGCCCAAAAGTCCACTGATCTTGGATCGCATCTCCATGACCACGGGCCGCTCATACGAAGATCATAAAAGAGGGTGAGCACCCCCAGGTGAGGGTAGAGGGCATAAGTCAGCCAGGAGGAGAAGGGCAAGCCCGGGGGGGAGAGGCCCCGGGGATGGCCGGGAGCCTCCTGAGGGGAACATGGCGCGCCCGTGGGTGAAGACGATGATAGAGAATGGAATGGCAGACGGAGTTGGAGATGGAATGACGGATGGAAGTCAAGAAGGAAGGGGAGAAGGAATGGGAGAAGGGACGATGGAAGAAATAATCGACGATCAGCCCTCCCCCTGGTACCGCCGGGGGCTTCGATTTTCCTGCGTGGGATGCGGAAAGTGCTGCACCGCAGAGCCGGGAGATGGGGTGGTCTGGACCGCGGACGAGGAGATCGACCAGATGGCTGGATATCTGAGGCTGAACCGGGAGACGTTCATGCTGGTATTCATGCAGGTGGTGGCCGGCCGCCTCTCCCTGGGGGAGCTTCCCAACGGCGACTGCCATTTCCTGGACCCGGCCAGCGGACGGTGCCGAATCTATCCCGTCCGCCCAAAGCAGTGCCGCAACTACCCCTTCTGGCCGGAGATCATGCATAGTCCGGCCGCCTGGGAGGAGGAGCGACTGAGATGCCCCGGCCTGGACCGGGGACGGCTGTGGAGCTGCCGGGAGATCAGGGAGGCCATGAGGCGAGGTCCGCCCAGACCTTGAACCGCCGGCCTCGCCTCGAGTTCCGGCGTTCAAACATCACATCAAATTGCACTCCGGACCTTCGAGCTCTCCCCTGGATCTGCATTCACGTTCCGATGGCCCGAGCCAGGCATTTTAGCCTTCAAACCTCAGGCTGCTGCTGGCTTATGCAGTGCACCGTCCCCAGGCCGTGGACCAGGTCTTCCGCCGCTATCCCCACCACCCGCCTCTCCGGGAAGGCCTCCTGTATGATCTTTTGGGCCAGGGAATCGTGGCGGTGGCCGAAGACGGGGACCAGGACAGCCCGGTTTCCGATGTAGAAGTTGGCGTAGCTGGCCGGCAGACGCCGCTTCCCTCCCACCCGGCCGGGCATGGGAAGCCTGATCACCTGCAGTGGATTTCCGTCCTGGTCCCGTGACTCTTTCAGGATGCGATAGTTCTCCTCCAGCGGCTGATAGTTCTCGTCCTCCCGGTCCTCCTCCCAGGCACAGAGAACGGTGGTGGGGTTGACGAACCGGGCTATGTCGTCCACGTGGCCGTCGGTGTCGTCCCCGGCTATGCCGTCCTTCAGCCAGATGATGTGGCTCACCCCCAGGTACTCCCGCAGGTACTCCTCGATCTGCTCCCGGGAGAGGTGGGGGTTGCGGTTGGGATTCAAGAGGCACTGCTCGGTGGTGAGAAGGGTGCCCCGGCCGTTGACCTCAATTGAACCTCCCTCCAGGATTATCCCCGGGTGGAACATGGGAAGCTGTAGGTCCCGGTTGATGACCGCCGGAATCTTCGAGTCGCCGATCAGCTCCCGGTACTTCTCCCCCCAGGCGTTGAAGATCCAGCTCACCATGGCCAGGCGGCCTTCCCTCCTGTTGACCACGAAGGTGGGCCCGTAGTCCCTGAACCAGACGTCTGCATAGTCCGCCAGGTGAAAGCGCACCTGGTCCAGGGAGACCTTCCGGTCCTGGAGCATGGCCAGCACCCGGTCCCTCATCAGCCCGTCCCTTACCAGCAGGTTGACCAGCTCGCTTCTGCTGATGGCCTCGATGATGGACAGGTAGGACTGCTCCACCCGGTCGATGGCCGGGAAGCTGTCCAGGTCGTAAGGCCAGGACAGCCAGATGGCCTCATGGGGCTCCCACTCCGCCGGCATGTGGTAGCCAAGGCTTCTGGGGGTCTGGGAGATCTGGAGAGTCCGGGGAGTCTGGGGAGGCGGGAGGGGCGGGGGAGTCTGAGGGATCTGGGCGCTCTGGGTGAAGGTGAGGGAGCGGCCCTGTGTCTCCTCCACCAGCAAGCGGTAGGCGTCCGGCCGCCGGTTGCGGAAGAATCCCCACCCCTCCCGGACCTCCCGGTTCATATCCAGGTCCAGCTCGGCCACCAGGACCTCCTCCCCACGGTCCCCGGCCCTGGCCAGGACCCTGCCGAAGGAGTCGCAGACGAAGGAGCTTCCCCAGAATATCAGGTCCCCCTCCCGTCCCACCCGGTTCACCGCCGCCACGTGGACGCTGTTGGCTATGGCGTGGGAACGCTGGATGGTCTCCCAGGCGTCGTGCCAGTCCCCCTCCGCCGGGGTCTGGCCGCTGATCCAGCCGATGGCTGTGGGGTAGAAGATCACGTCCGCCCCCTGCAGGGCCACGATGCGGGCTGCCTCCGGGAACCACTGGTCGTAGCAGATCAGCACGGCAAAGTCGGCGTGGCGGGTGCGGTACACCTGGAAATGGTCTCCAGGCTGAAAGTAGCTCTTCTCGTAAAACAGGGGATCGTGGGGGACGTGCACCTTGCGGTAGGTGGACAGCAGCTCGCCGTCGGCGTCGATCACCGCCACGGAGTTGTAAAACCGGTGGCCAGCCCTCTCGAAGAGGGGGACGATGATCACCACCCCCGCCTCCCTGGCCAGCTCGGAG
This sequence comes from Methanosarcinales archaeon, assembly GCA_013415595.1. Lineage (GTDB taxonomy): Archaea > Halobacteriota > Methanosarcinia > Methanotrichales > Methanotrichaceae > JAAEEW01. The sequence goes on from JAAEEW010000104.1 coordinate 6,909, forward strand.
AAGGCCCGGGTGGACTGGCCGGGAATGGTCTCCGCCAGGCCGGATGCGTCCAGGCCATCCTGCTGGGGGAAGTAGCGGGTGCGGTACAGCTCCTGCAGGCAGATGATCCGGGCTCCTCTGTCGATGGCTTCCCTGACCCGCTCCAGGGTCCGGTCCAGGTTGATCTCCAGGTCCTCCGACACCGCGGTCTGGACCAGTCCGATGGTCACTCTCTTCATAATCTACCCCTGTCCAGGGTGAGTTTGGGGATTCCTGGTTTAATTAAGTGGCGGTAGCTCCCGAAATTGAGATGCCGGGAGGGGAAGAATAAGTATTTTCACCATTGAAGCTGATAGACTGGGAGGAGGAGTTCATTTGATTGAGATCAGAAGTCCAGAGAGCATATTTCAGACGGAGGGCCCCATTCAGAAGGGGACGTTTCTGGGCCGCTGGCACTTCAGCTTCGGGGACTACCACGACCCCCGGTTCATGGGCCTGGGGGTCCTGAGGGTCTTCAACGACGACACCCTCTCCCCGGGCGCCGTCTGGCCACTGCACCCCCACCGGGAGATCGAGGTGGTGACCTGCTGCGTGGCCGGGGAGTTCAAGCACGCCGACCAGCGCGGCGAGGGAGGCGTCCTCCTGCCGGGATGGGTGCAGCACACTACGGTGGGCAAGGGGATGTGGCACTCCGAGATCAATAACCTTCAAGATGCCCCCATGCGCTTCATCCAGATGTGGTTCAGGCCGGACCGCCCCGGCCTGGAGCCGTCGGTGGAACAGAAGCAGGCCTCCCGGGAGGATCGATGCGACCGGCTGCTGCCCCTGGTCTCAGACCGCCATAAAGACGCCCTTCCCATACACTCCCCGGCCCGGGTCTTCTCCTGCTTCCTCCGGAAAGGGAAGAGCGTCGATCACCAGTTGCCGGAGGGGCAGGGCGTCTATCTTTACCTCCTGGAGGGGGGACCGGTCCAGGTCAACGACGAGGCGGTGGCCCATCTGGGGACGGCCATCGTCCGGGAGGGGGATCGAATTATCGTCCGCGCAGAGCAGGATTCAGAGCTGCTGCTGGTGGAGGTGAAGCTGTGAGCCTCCGGCTGTGGGAAAGAGGGGGGGCAGCAGGGCCTGGAGATCCGACAGACCCCAAAAAGCCCTCAACAGCTGGCCAGGATCTCGGCCCTGAGCTTCTTTGAGGCCTCTTCCCCGGCGAAGACCTCCACCAGCTTCAGGGCGAACTCCATGGCTGTGCCCACCGCCTGGCTGGTGATCATCTTCCCGTCCACCACCACTCTGTCGCTCCGGTACTGGTCGGCGGAGAGCTGATCTCTGCCCGCAGGGTTGATGGTGGCCTTCCTCCCTTCCACCACCCCGGCACTGATGAGGACCGAGGGAGCACCGCAGATGGCAGTCACGTATTTTCCGGCCCGGTCCATCTCCTGGACCAGCCTGACCACCCGCTGGTCCCGGCCCAGGTTGACGAAGCCCGGATACCCGCCCGGGAGGGCCAGGGCATCGAAATTCCGGGGGTCCACCTGGTCCAGGGACAGGTCGGCCATCATCCTGATCCCGTGGGAGCCCTCGACCGGCCCCTCCTTCAGGGCCGCGGTGACCACCTGGATGCCGGCCCGGCGCAAAAGATCCACGATGGTGACGAACTCTATCTCCTCAAAACCCTCTGCCATTGGAACTACGACCTTCACGCTCATGCCTACTGGTTGGCGGTCTAAAATCATAAATCCTTTATGACCGATGGCCGGATCGAGCACCACCCTTCAGGAATGGAGGGATGATGAAAAATATGCATCATGGACCGTTCAAAGGGCGATATCCTCCGGGCGGAAGACCGAGACGAAGGTGGCCAGGGGTGCCCCGTCCTTCCCCATTCCTCCCGGGATGTAGCAGGGGGAGTCGCAGATGCCGTCGCCGTTCTTATCCTCGCAGGGAAAGTCGCTGTAGAAATTCCCGAAGCAGCCGTTGTCCCAGTGGTTTTTGATCCCCGTATCGTAGGCGTTGTTCTCCAGATTCTGGATGAAGAGGTTGGCCAGCAGGAGGTTCTCCGAGGTGAGGTTGGATAGGGAGAGGCCGGTGAAAGAATTGTTGATCAGCCGGTTGTCGGCGAACAGGTTGTAGCTGGCGTTCCCGATCAGATCGATCCCCCCAAAGCTGTTGTTGAAGGCCGTGTTGCCGGCCACCACGTTGTTCATGGCCCTCCCCCGAAAGAGGATGCCGTCAAATCCGTTGTAGCTGATAGTGTTTCCCAGAACCTGATTGCCCGTCGCCGCTCCGGCAAAGGCGATGCCTTCAAATCCATTTTCTTTGATCTCGTTTTCGGCAACCAGGTTATCTTCAGCCCCATCTTCGAAGACTATGCCAGAAAATCCGTTCTGGTAAATCTCATTCCACGCCACCACATTTCCGATGACCCGGCCTTTGAACTTCATTCCGTTGAGGGAGTTGCCGGTGACGGTGTTGTTCTTGATTACGTTGCAGTGCGACCTCACCTCCACTCCCGATCCCAGGCCGGAGTTGGTCATGACAAAATTCTCCAGGTTGATCCCGTCGTAGAGAAGGGTGACGGCGCTCACCCAGTCCATGGCATCGATGACCGGAAGCCCCTGGCCGCTGTCGACGCCCCGGAGGGTGATCTGCCGGTCCACCCTCACGTTCTCGTAGTAAACGCCGCTATGGACCTCCACCACTCCCCCGGAACAGGAGGCCTGCACTGCCTCCTGAATGGTGGGATAGTCCCGGGGCACGACGATCAGGCAGCCCTCCGGGTGGCCGTCTCCGGCATCGGAGGCCAGGGCGAGGGGAAGAAGGGAATAGTGAGATCCAGGATCGCCAGATCCTTCCACATGGGGGTGACGGAGGATCAGCGCGAACAGAATCGCGATCAACAAAAGCCAGTATGCTCTCTTCACTCCCTCATCCCCCTCTTTGAAGATGTCTGCCGCCTTCATCCGCTCGTCAGCTCATCAGTAGACCCGTTGACCGGCGAACAGTTGGTCGATGATCAGTTCGTCCGCTGATCAGTTGATTGGTTGATCAGTTAATCCGCTGATCAGTTGATCGATGATTATGTAATTCGCTAATCAGTTGATCGGCGGACCTGTTCGTCTGCTGACGGTCAATTATAACCAAAATTCGGGGAAGTAGTATATAACGGAATGCCAGGCAGGCCGGCCTTCCGGAATAATCGCAGCAAGTTTCATATCATGATATGCCAAATATATATTCGTGAAGCTGGAATTTCATGGAGCTGCGGGAGGCGTTACCGGCTCGCACATGGTCCTCGACCTGGAGGGCTTTCGGGTGGGCATCGACGCCGGACTCTTTCAGGGAAGGGAGGCAGATCGAAACCGCATGGAACTGGGGCATGATCCCGGAGACCTGCAGGCCGTCCTGCTCACCCACGCTCATACCGACCACAGCGGCAGGCTGCCTTTGCTGGTGAAGAAGGGATTTCGCGGGCCGGTCTATGCCACCCCCGCCACTGCCGATCTTTGCGATATCATGCTCCGGGACTCGGCCCGCCTGATGGAGGAAGAGGCGGAGCGGGAGAGCAACAGGGACGGCCCGGGAGAGCCGCAAACCCAGCCCCTTTACACCGAGGAGGATGTGGTCCGCCTGGTCCGCCGGTTCCGCCCGGTGGCCTATGATAACAAAATGGAGCTGGGGAACCTCTCCGTCGTCTTCCGGGACGCGGGGCACATACTGGGCTCGTCGCTCCTGGAGATCAGCTACGGCAAACGTAAGCTGGTCCTGAGCGGCGACCTGGGCCAGCCGGGGTCGCCCATCCTGCGGGACCCCTACCGGGTGAGCGAAGCGGACTGGCTGGTCCTGGAGTCCACCTACGGCGAGAAGGACCACAAGGACCGGGCCACCCGGGGGGACCGGCTCCTGGAGATCGTGCAGGAGACGGCGGAGAGGGGCGGGAACGTGGTTATCCCGGCCTTCGCCATCGGCCGCACCCAGGAGATACTGTACCAGCTCAACCCCTTTGCCGAGGAGGGGAGGCTGAAGGGCATCCAGTGCTTCGTGGACAGCCCCATGGCCATCTCCGCCAGCGAGATCTACCGCCGTCATCCGGAGTGCTACGACGCGGAGACGAAGGAGCTCCTGAGCCGGGGAGACCAGCCCCTGGAGTTCCCGGGAATCAGGTACACCCGGTCGAGGCAGGAATCGAAAGCCATAAACAGCCTCCGGGAGCCGCACATCATCATCTCCGCCAGCGGGATGGCCACCGGTGGCCGGGTGCTGCACCACCTGGCCCACAATCTGGAGCGGCCCGAGTCCACCATAATATTCGTCGGATACCAGGCTGAGGGGACGCTCGGCCGGACGCTGCAAAAGGGGGCCGATAGGGTGCGGGTGATGGGCAAAGAGCTGGAAGTGCAAGCCAGGATCGAGTCGCTGGACGCCTTCTCCGCCCACGCCGGAAGGAGCGAGATCATGCAGTGGCTGCGGGCATTCGAGCAGCCCCCGTCCAGGATCTTCCTCAACCACGGCGAAGCCCAGGCCACCGGGGCCCTGGCCGAGAGGATCAGGGACGAGTTCGACGCCCAGGTGGTCATTCCAGGGATGGGGGAGAGCTACGTCCTGCCATGAGCTCTGCAATGAATGTTCCCTGCAATGAACACCTATCCAGCAAAGGAGATGGTAATAAACTTTTTTTGATGGATATGGGCAATATATGCTGTAGATGTAGATCCTGTAAAGGGAGGACTTACCCTTGACGAAGACCCTCAGGTCTGGACCGGTCTGGCTGATGGCCACGCTGGTAATCTGTTCCGTATTCACTGGAACGGGGGCCGAGAAGAGCCCCGAACTGCCCTCTGCTCACCTCATCGCCGGCGTCCCCTGGCACGAGCAGATGAACGGCCTGTTTTGCGGCGATGGTGCCCTGGAGATCCTGTACGATTACTGGGGACCGGACATCGAGCAAAAGCCCATCGCCAACGTGGCCCGGACCTCATCGTCCGGGACCTGGACATTCGATATGAGAAGAGCCGGCCACTTCAGCTATATGAGCCCGGCCATGGGCCGCTTCTTCCCCGCGGAAGTCCCCACCGCCGGATACCCGGAGAGGCCCCTCGGTTATGCCGCCTTTTCCCATTCCTCCGATCTGCCCTGGCTTGCACAGCTCAAAGGCCTGATTGCAGCAGACGTGCCGGTCATCGTGCTTACCACCTTCGAGCCGGATGGTGGAGGGGGGCACTACCGGGTGGTGGTCGGCTATAACGACGCCAACAGCACCGTCTACCTCATGGACCCCTGGGGAAGGGAGCAGAAGCACGAGACCGGCTGGACTGGGATCTTCCCCTGGACTTACGATCAGTTCTCACAGTCCTGGAACTATTCTGCCGAAGGAGAGGGCCACCCCCACTTCGCAGCGGTCATGATCCCCTGGAAGGTGGCCCTGGAGAGCAAAGGAAAGCTCGCACCCGGCTCCACCATCACGGTGACCGCCAGGATAACCTACCCCTGCCCCCCGCCCTTCGACAACTCCCGGTTCCCGGCCCGGGAATGCTCGGCCCGGATAATCCTTCCCGATGGAATTAGGCTGATCTCCGGATCGGACGTCCTGGCTCTGGGAGAGATCAAGGCCGGATCGACGGCCACCGCCACCTGGAAGGCCAGGATCGAGGGCAACTGCAGCGGCAAATCGATCCGGGCGGAGGCTAAGGGCATCATATCCGGCCAGGTCCCCGAGGCGCGGTGGACCGGGGAGACGGTTTACTATCCGGCCTACAACTACACTGACGCCATCGGCGGGGAGGGCGTCCTGGCACTCTGATGGGGACACTCAGAGCTCGAAGCGATGGAGACGCCTTTTGCATAGCTCTCTTGTGAAGATCCCTCTGCGAGGGGCTCATGGTGAAGATCCCTCTGTGAGGAGATCATGGTGAAGATCCAGCGGTGAAGATCCAGTCGTCATGGGCTCCTTGTGGAGACCTCTCCCCGGGGCCCCGTCCCGGGGTTCCAGGTCAGCGGGCGGTCAGCAGAATATGCGGCTCAGCTTGAGCTCGATCGTACCGTCCTCGCAGCTATTGAGGAAGACCGGAATTCCCTGGGACTGCATCGCCTCCACCAGAGATCGGAGATGGTCGTAGCCGCTGGCTGCCGCCTGGCCTGAATGGTCCTCCTGTCCGGAAATGACGGCCAGGGCCGGACATTCATCCGGTTTCTGGTCCATGCGGCCGCAGGCGTACATGGCGATGGCCGGATACATCCGGCAGATCATGGGCCTGGCCGGATGCACCAGGCAGCCCTCTCCCTCTCTGTAGAAAGCGCAGGGAGATGAGCTATAATTTATACAGGTACAATATTTATACTAGAAGGGACAAGATATCCGTCATGGCTCGACCGGAAATCGTACCCAGGCAGTTCTCCATTTATGCACCAACAAAGGACGATCTGGACCGCTGGAGGTGTGAAGCTAAGGAGCATGGAATATCTGTATCAAAATACATTTACGAGATGGTGGAACGAGGACGCACATCTCAAACCAGCCCTAATCCCCCGGACCTGGCTGGCGAGATCTCCAGGCTTCAAGAGGAAAACGGGAGGCTGCGTTCGGAGCTCCGGGCTAAATCAGTGATGCTGAGCCGGATGGAGACCGAGATCTGGAAAGCCCGATATTCGGAGTTCTCCAATGTCGAGATCCTGGGCCACCGAAACGTGGATCGAAGCTTGGTAGATCTCCTGATGCCCGGCAGTCCACTTGACGGATACGCTATTCTGGAAAATTTGGGCATCGATCCCAGGGATAGCGAAGCGGCCAACCTGATTAGGAACCAACTTCTGGTGCTTCAAAGCTTTGACCTCGTAGAAGAGACGGCAAGAGGCTGGAGGTGGAAAAGATGAGGTTATTGACCTCCGAGTCGCTCCTGGAGGGGTTCAAAGAAGATTGTGAGCTTAGGCGGTTAGCTTCTGCCAGAGACTACATTCGATATGCTAGGGAATTCATGGCCTTCTTGGAGGCTAGAGGGAGTTCACCCCGATCGATCGAAAATGAGGATCTTAAAGCGTTCTTATTCACGCTGCAGAAGAGAGACCTCCGATCCACCACCATTGATCGGATTATATCCTGCGTGTCGACCTTCTGCACTTATCTTGAAGATGAAAAGTTCCTGGAAAATAATCCCATGCCCACTTTCAGGAGACGCTATCTTCGAGTCTATAAAGACAGCAACGACGGTCAGAGCAGGAAGCTCATTTCGGTGTCTGAAGCCTCCCTACTAGTCAACTCCATCCTTGATACCAGGGACCAGGCTATAGTCCTCCTGATGTTCAAGACCGGCGTCCGGTTGAATGAGCTCCGCTCCTTGGATGTAAACGATATCGACCTGCAAAAAGGAAAGGTCAGGCTGAAACCTACGGCGAAGCGGAGCAACCGCACGCTCTATATCGACGAAGAGACGATAACGGTCCTGCACCGGTGGTTGAACGCCAGAAAAGGCAGGAAAGGAGCAGACGGCCCGGCCCTATTCATATCTTTCTTAGGGACTAGGCTTACGGGAACTACGATCAACCTCTTAGTGGAGAAGCATGCTGCCCGGGTTGGCTTGCATGATCCCAAATCTGAAAGGATGGAGGACCGCTTTTCGCCTCACTGCTGCCGTCACTGGTTCACCACTTATCTGATCCGGTCTGGAATGCCCAGGGACTATGTAAAAGAGCTGCGGGGAGACGTGAGACATGAAGCTATCGATATCTATAACCACATCGACCGGGAGGCTTTGCGGAGGAGCTACCTGGAGCACATTCCACAGCTGGGGGTATAGAATCAATATCCAGCCAAATTGCTGCTGCGCACCCTGCTGAGAGCTACAGAGTATTACGGTTAAAAATAATTGAGAGAAACCGAAAAGTTAATGAATG
>JAAEEW010000105.1 GCA_013415595.1 Methanosarcinales archaeon
CTGATCGGACCCATGAATGTCCACAGTGTGGGCTCTCCATCAATCGAGATTGGAACGCAGCGATCAACATACTCAGACTGGGGCTACAGTCTGTTGGCATAGGAAGCCATAGAAGCCTCGCCCTTCAGGGCGGGGAGTAGTCACGGATTGATGAAATCCTCATGAGCATAGCCAAAGCCCTGACAGAGCCGGCATGACCCACAATCCAAAATGGTTATAGTTGCACACATCGCCGAAAAACAAATTATTTTTCGCAACGATCACAATTATTAAATAAACTCCCGTCGCTAATTATGGACATGGTAAGGCGGCTGATCAACTTCGGAATCCTGATTCTCCTGGGCCTCTCGCTGTGGTTTGCCGACCAGTGGTTTCCTGAGATCTACCTCAAGGAGGCGGTAAACACCGTCTTCGCCTTCGCCCTGGTCTACCTCCTCTTCAAGATAGTCCTGGAGGACAGATTCATCGGCAGGATCAGGGACTCCCGCACCAGGTACTTCTTCAACAAGCTCTTCACCACCGTCTATTTCATCGTCTTTGGCCTGCTTCTCCTGGCCATCTGGGTGGAGGACCTCCAGGCGGTCCTGGTGGGCTTCGGCCTGATCGCCGCCGGCCTCACCATCGCCCTGCAGGAGGTGGCAAAGAACTTCGTGGGAGGCCTGCTCATCCTGATCAACAACCTCTATTCAGTGGGCGACCGAATCGAGATCAACTCCAAGCTGGGAGACGTGATCGACATCGGCATGTTCTCCACCACCATCATGGAGACCAACGAATGGATCTCCGGAGACCAGCCCACCGGCAGGCTCTCCGTCATCCCCAACGGCCAGGTCCTGAACAGCGTGGTCAACAACTACACCCGGGACTTCAACTTCATCTGGGAGAGATCACCATCCCTCTCACCTACGACAGCGACTGGAGGGCGGCCAAATCCCTGATCATGGAGATAGTGAGCAGGATCACCAGACAGATGGTGATAAAGGCGGAGGAGGAGATACCCACCCTGGAGAGGAAGTACTTCTTCTCCAAGAAATCCACCGAGACCGACGTCTACGTCAAGCTCACGGACAACTGGATTGAGCTGACCGTCCGCTACATAACCGAGGCCCGCACCAGGAGGAAGACCAGGAACCGCATCAGCCTGGAGATCCTGGAACGAATAGAGGGGGCAAAGGAGATCAAGATCGCCTCCCAGACCTTCGACATCGTGGGATTCCCTGAGCTGCAACTGAGAAAAGGCGGGGCCGGAAATCCAAATGCCGGCAATCCTTACATCGGCTACCAGGACCCCAGCGACGACTGAGGCCCGTGCAGGCTGAAAAGCCGGGGAAGCCTGACCAGTAGATTTATGGCAAATGATTGGAAGGGCGGAAAAAGGGTGGCGCCGAGGCGAGAGGGCTGAAAGAGGAGCCTGAAAAAGTCCGGGATTCCTGGTCCGGGGGCCTATCCAGGGCAATAAATGCGAAATGGGGAAACGGGGCGGGGCAAATCATGGCACAGCAAGATCTTCTGGAGACGGTGAGAAAGCATCTCCTAACCTGCAAGTGCGACCTGGGGCTGGACGACGACGTCTACGAGATCCTGCGCTTCCCGGCCAGGGAGCTTCACGCCTCCCTACCGGTGAGGATGGATGACGGCCGGATTAGGGTCTTTCCGGCCTTCCGGGTGCAGTACAACGACGCTTTGGGTCCCACCAAGGGCGGGGTGCGGTTCCATCCCGGGGAGACGGCGGAGTCTGTGCGGGCCCTGGCCTCCCTCATGACCTGGAAGTGCGCCCTGCAAAACCTGCCCCTGGGAGGGGCCAAGGGGGCGGTGGCCTGCAACCCCAGGGAGCTCTCTTCAGGCGAGCTGGAGCGGATCAGCCGGGCCTACGTCCGGGCTTTCTTTCCCCTGATGGGGCCGGAGAGGGACGTCCCCGCTCCGGACATGTACACCAACCAGCAGACCATGGCCTGGATGATGGACGAGTACTCCCGGCTGGCGGGCCAAAACGTCCCCGGGGCCATCACCGGCAAGCCCCCGGTCCTGGGAGGCTCGGAAGGCCGCCTGGACGCCACGGCCATTGGCGGTTGCTACACCATCCGGGAGGCGGCAGGGGGAATTGGTCTGGGGCTTCGAAGCGCCACCGTGGCCGTTCAGGGGTTCGGGAACGTGGGCTATCACGCCGCCATGCTGGTCCGCTCCCAGCTCGGCTGCCGGGTGGTGGCGGTCAGCGACAGCCGGGGCGGGATCTACGACTCCCGGGGCCTGAATCCGGAGGAGGTGCAAGAGCACAAGATGCAGACCGGATCGGTGGTGGACTTCCACGGAGCGGACAACATCTCCAACCATGACCTCCTGGAGCTGGATGTGGATGTGCTGATTCCCGCCGCCTTAGAAGGCGTGATCACCGGGGAGAACGCCTCACGCATCCGGGCCCGGATGGTGGCGGAGCTGGCCAACGGCCCCACCACCACCGAGGCGGACGGGGTGCTCAGCCAAAACGGCGTCCACCTGATACCGGACATCCTGGGCAACGGAGGTGGGGTGATCGTCTCCTACTTCGAGATGGTCCAGAACTTCAGCCGCTGGTACTGGGACGAGGCGGAGGTCCACCGGCTGCTGGAGAAGAAGATGGTCTCCTGCTACCGGCAGGTCCTGGAGACCTCCCGCAAGATGAACGTCAACATGCGCCAGGCGGCCTACATGGAGGCCGTGGGCAGGGTCATCCAGGCCATGAAGGCACGGGGATGGGTGTGACCCGGAAAGAGGCTGGCTAAAAAAGGACGCTGGCCAAAAAAAAGATGCCGGCCAGCTGGACCGGAGGGACGATTGCCATCCGGTCAGGCGGGCCAGCGGATTTCGCTGCTTTGGTCGGGGGTCCTGCATTCCCTCGACGTGCACGGCCTGAAGGCCTGCTGAAAGGCAGCCCTCACAGGACCACTGGCGGTGTGGCCTTCTTCATCAGGGCGAAGGCCGAAGTGTCGTGATCCTCGTAATTTCTGATCCTGGTGTACCCGTCTGTGGTTCGTGGCCAGGTATGCAGCTCTACGGCAAAGGAGCACTCCTCGTAAGGCCCATGGCCGCTCGCCAGTCGCAGCAGATGGCCGGCCTGGTAAGACTGATTATCGGAGGGGAAAGCAGGCGTGGTATCGCTGAATGAGGCCACCGTGGTCCCGGAGATTCCCCTTATGCCCGACAGATCGTAGTGATCCAGGAATCCGTTGGGATGATAGGCCTGGTAGCTGATGACCAGATTGTCCGTGCCAGCTGAATATTTGATGAACTGGCAGTCTGTGGCCGGGACTCCTGCCAGGCCTATGGACTCAATTTCAGCCACTGTGTCGCTGTTGTCGATGTGTATCTGGAAGATTATGCTCCCGTCAGGCTCGACGTGGGACGCGTCGTCCACTGGCCAGACCCCGTCCACTGCCTTGGCGGTGGGCAGGAAATACTTGAAGGTGGTAGCGCTCGGACTGACGTTGTTCCCATCACCATCGAACATCTCCAGACGCAGCCTGTACTTCCCGTCGGAGAGGCCGGCGGTGTTCCAGATGGCGAAGTTGCGGTCGTCTCTGCTTATGACCACCCAATCCTTGTCCGGGTCGGGGACCATGAACAGGTTGCTCTTTCCGTTCTTGGCCACGGGACCCAGCTGCTCGGCCATGATGACCGGCTTGCCTGCCAGGACGGCCAGATAGCGGTGGACAATGGGAGTCTCGATCTGCGTCCAGTCAGAGGCAGTCTCCTTGCGATAAGACCAGCGGTAGTAGCATACGTTTACGCTTGGGTCTCGCAGGTCATCGTGGAATTGCATCTGGATGTCCAGGCGCGTTCCGTAGGGATCTGTGTCGCCGAAGAGGCCCCGGAGGGGGTCGAGAACCTGGGGTGGTTTGAGGTGGGCCTGGGTGATATCATACCAGCCGTTGTTGCCGATTCCAAGAGGCATGACGTAAACCCCGGGCTTGTCTGCCGAAGGTGGAACATCGCAGGCTACCGCTCTTTCATCGGTGACCACCAGATGAACAGGCGTTCCGCTGGGGTGGTTCC
>JAAEEW010000106.1 GCA_013415595.1 Methanosarcinales archaeon
ACGGCGATCATCAGGGCGATGGAGCAGGGCGAAAACGAGGTGATGATTCCCAGCCCAAACATCCCCACCAGGGAGGTGCTCTGGCCGGCAACATTGGAACTCTCCTGGGCTGCCGGATCGTCCAGGGCCTGCATGGCCATGTAGAGGTCATCGGAGCTCTGGACGCCGTCGATGAAGCCCTGCCCCAGCTTGTACACGTGGCGAACCGCTCCCACCTGGCCGTTCCTGTCGATCAGTATCAGGGTGGGGTTGGAGAAGCCCCCCTTGAAGGTCCACAGGTCGACGTACTTCCCGGCAGCGGGGAAGGGATCGAAGTCCTCCGCCCAGGGCCAGTCGATCTCCAGGCCCCACCACTCCCCGGACAGGCTTCTCCCGTCCTCGGAGTAGGGGTTCTTCCTCATGTTGAGGGTGACCAGGTTGACCTCCGGGTGCTCCTCCTTCAGCCGGGCCAGCTCTGCGGTCTGAGAATGCAGCGCCTCCTCGCATTCCCGGCAAAGGGGGTTCTCGATGTTGGTTATGTGCAGAAGAACCGGCTGCCCGGCATAGTCCCGGAGAGAGAAGGATTGGCCGTCTGTGGCATTGGCCTCGAAGTCCGGAGCCGGGGCCGCCAGTCCCATAGACGACAGCAGTCCACTGACCAGAAGAGCAGCCAAAAAAAAGAAGGTTGGGGCTTTCAAACCCATCACTGACTCCAGCCTGCGGAGTTCTGGTCGTGGTAGTAGATCGCGTCCTCAATGTAGGACTGGATCCAATCCTTTCCCGTGACCGCCTCCGAGCTGTGCCATCCCACAGCCACGTTGCCGTCCTGGTCTTCCACCAGGGTGGCCACGATGGTCAGGGGAACATAGTGGGGGCCGCCGTCCGGATCGTAGATGGCAACCTCGCCGGATTTGGGGTCGCCCTTCTCGGCGTCCACGTCAATGAAATCGATCTGCCCTTCGTACTCCGGGAGCAGCTCGTCCAGGGCTTCCTCCTGAGGAGCGCAGTAGGAGCACTGCTTGTGAGCGTAGATCAGGACCGGACCGTCCTGCAGGGCATCAAGGAGCCACTGGGGATGAGATACCTCTGACCCAGAGCTAACGTGACCGTCAGGAAAGTCGATCCACCAGTCGTCTGCCCCCGACCCCACGGAGAATTCCGCAGATGCGGCGGCGATTGGAGCAGCCGACAGGATGAACAGGGCAATCAGCAATGCTAACAAACTATTTTTGTATGAATATTTCAAAATTTACGCCCCCTCGAGATTGAATTTGTCTGCCAAATGCATCCTCCTCTGAGGGCTATGGATCGCCGCCTGGTGATGAGATCTCACCGGCACCTCAACCTATAGCCAAAGAACCCACAAAGAGACGGAAAGAAAGGTATTGATATAAATCGTTTTCGCATCTATAAATTTGATAGGCCCGGGCGGGGACAATTGGGCATTTTGGGGTTCATAAATCTCAACTGAAGGGGGCAAATGGCCATCAAAGTGCTCAAAATGTAAATCTATCGACCGCCCTAACTCCATCGGCAAATCCTTATATATCGAAAATGGTGGATACAATCAGAAGCCCATGAATTGCGAGATATGTGGTGAGGAGGGCCGAACCTTCCACAAGGTCAGGCACCGGGAGAGGGGATGCGTCAAGATCTGCGACCGCTGCCTGGAGAGGGAAGGAGACAGGCTACTGCCGGCGAAGGGAGGGTGCGACTGTTGCCGGTGAGAAAGGGCACATGCAGCGATTCCGAGAGCTGCGGGCATTCCCTGCAGAGGCTGGCCAAGTTCATCGGGGACTCCGAGGAGGCCAGGAGCAAGGCCCACAGCCTGCAGGCCCTGATGAAGAGGATAGACCAGGGAACGGAGGAGGAGGTCGACATCTTCCGGGCCCTGGCCGACCCCTGCCGTCTGCGGATCTTGAAGCTGCTGCAGGAGGGTGAGTTTTGCGTCTGCGAGATAATGATAGCCCTGGACAGGCCCCAGTCGTCCACCTCCCATCACCTGTCCATACTGAAGTCCGCCGGGCTGATAAAGGAGCGGCGGGAGGGCAAGTGGTCGCTCTACCGGCTCTCGGATGGAGCGGTGATCGAGATCATCAACCAGTCCCGGCTGCTGGAGGAAGAGGCGAAGACCAGAGCCCCCATTCGGAGACGAGACTAAAAAAGGAGCGTGTGGCATGAACGTTGACGTTGCCAGTGGCCCGGCATGCCGTCCTTTCGTTTCCGGGCCAGACCATTCAATGCCAGAGGGAAGAGGAGGGGCCAGGCCCATGGTCATCATGGTCGTCACGGCCATCGCCGGCCTGCTGCTGGCAGCCCTGCTTCCTCTGGCCCTGATCCCGGCGGCATCTGCCGGGTGCAACTGCGGGGCCGAGGAGAGGTGGGACCCCGGCACATTTCTGGACCAGGCCTACGGCATCCAGAGGGAGGCGGCGTCCCAGCCGGCCGCCGACCGCTCCGCAGACTATCCCCGGGGCCAGATTCTCATGTCGCCCTCCAACCTCTCGGCCGGGGCCGCTTTAATCGACGCCTCCGACCCGGCCCTGCCCGGAGAGGGAGGGGCCATCTCCCTGCCTGCCGGCCTCTTTCTCCAGGACAACCGCACCCTCAGGTCCACCGAGGAGATCGGCCGGATCCTGGGGGAAGCGGGAGTGTCCAGGGAGGACCCGGCGGTGGTGGGCGGCCAGATACTCGGCCAGGCGGCCTTCCTGGTCTGGCTGCTGAACTACGCGGGCCAGTCGCAGGTGGCCCTCCTGGACTCGGCCACCAGTCCGGGGAAGGGCGAGAGGCCCCGGGAGCCGGGAGCGGCCTACATCCCGGCCCCCAGGACCGATCTCCTGGCCAGCTACGATTACGTGATCAGCGGCCAGGCCCAGCTGGTGGACGCCCGGGGCTTCCAGGAGTACGCCCTGCAGGGAATCGAGGGCTCCATCAACATCCGGCCAGAGGAGGTGGCCGACGGGGGAAGGGTGAAAGGGGGGGCCGACCTGCAAAGCCTCTTTTCCCGGCTGAACAGGAACCGGCCGGTGGTGGTCTACTCCGATCACTACTTCCGGTCCACGCCGGTGTGGTACGCCCTGCAGCTCATGGGCTACGACGCCCGGCTCTACGCCTGGGAGGACTGGCAGGCCCACCACATGGCCGCGGCTGGTGAGCAGGATGGCTCCGGCAACGCCAGCAGCTCGAGCCGGTTCACCCAGATCAGCCGGAGCGGCCGAGGCTAGCGAAGATTCTGAAAAGATAGACCACTGGATAGGAGGACGGCGAGAGGGCCCGGGGACCTCTGCCCGGGGCCAGGGGCTCGTCCATTTCTCTTTTAAAACCCTGATCTCCCGGATATCCCTGCTATCCCGGGATTTCCCGCGATCCCGGGTATCCCCATCCCTTCCCCTCGGACCGGGCCGCAGTTGAGCAGGGGTCAGCGGGTGGTGGCCAGGGTCAGCCCGCCGTAGGGCATGACCAGCATCCTGGCGTCCTGGCCGTGGCGCTCCCTGGCCGCGGCCACCGCCTGGTCCAGGGTGCGGGCAGGCTTGAAGAAGCACCTCTCTGCGTCCTTTGGCGCCAGGGAGGAGACCAGAACCAGCTCCTGATCCAGGGACTGCTCGGCGATGAAGGCCGCCTTGTGCCCTCCGAACTCGTACTCCCGTCCGAAGCGGTCGATGCAGTCCTGGGGGCAGGCGGCATCGCAGACCCAGCGCTGGAAGACCTTGTTTCCCAGGCCCTCCGAGCACTCCGCCACCAGGATCAGCGTGCCCCCGGGAAGGACGGCCTGCTTGGCGTTGTCCATGGCTTTCTGGGCCTGGTAGAGGTTGATGTCCTTGGGGGCTCCTCCGGCGCAGGTGACCACGATCTCCGCCGGCTTCACCACCTTGCGGTACATGCGGTCCACGGTCGCCGCCCCCTCCCGGTGAGCCTGGATGTAGTCTCCAGCCACCGCTTTCACTATCTCCTTCCTGCTGTTTAAGACCACGTTCAAAATGAAGTCCAGCCCGGCCACCCCGGCGGCGTCCTCCATGTCCCGGCGGACGGGGCTGTCGATCATCCCCGACCTGGCGTCGGGCTCCCGCATCATCATGTGATTGATGTTGATGGAGGCCTCCGAGCTTACGCCGGGGAGGATGGCCTTGGCCCCGCCGCTGTAGCCGGCGTAGTAGTGGTACTCCACATTGCCGGTGCCGATGATCAGGTCCCTCTGGCAGACCTGGTCCAGCACCTCCACCGGCGTTCCCCGGGCCGTCTCCCCCAGGCGAAGGCAGCGGTTCATGTCGTGCTGGGCGTGGGGGAGGGAGAAGCAATCTCCCAGGATGGCCCGCTCCTCGGCCCCGGTCATCCGCCGGTGGGTGCCCAGGGCGAAGAATATCTTGACGTCAGAGACGCCCATCCTCTTCAGGGCCCTGACCAGAGGGGGAAGCATGCGGTGGGTGGGCGCCGGCCGGGTGATGTCGCTCACCATCACCGCGGCGCTGGACCCGGAGAGGTCGGAGAGGGACCGGCCGGTGGCGTTGGCCAGCGCCCTCTCGATCTCCTGGTCTCCCAGTCCCGGCTCTTCGGATGGCAACAGGACCTCGTGCTGGCCCCCCGGGTCGAACTCTATCTCGCCTTTGCCGTATTTCAAAATCAAAATCAGGCCCTCCAGACTTTGGATCGCTCGTTTATCTCGAAGAATGCGTCGAAGAGGGGAACATCGGTCCGGAAGCTGAAGAAGTCCGCCTGCACCAGGTTGCAGGTGGAGGCAATTCCCCTGGTGTGGCCCTCCAGCTTGGTGGCGTAATCGTCCCTCAGCTTCTGGCTGACCCTGGTGATCAGGTCCTTTCCCGACTCCAGGTCTACGAACTTGACATCCCCCGCCAGGTCGAGCTCTGCCTCCTCCGGGGACAGGACCCTCACCAGGATCAGATCGTGGCCGGACAGCCGGTAGATGCTGGAGGCCACGTCCTCCGGCCGGTCCAGGAAGTCGGAGATCACCACCACCAGGCTGGTGGAGCTGATCAGCCGGTCGAACTGATCCGAGGCCCTCTTGATGTTGGTCTTGCCCTGGGGGAGGGTCCCGTCCAGGACGTCGATGGAGTCCAGGAGGTGGCCCCGCCCCCGCATGGGCTCCCCGGGATGGAGGTTGTCGCCAAACAGACTTATGGAGAACTTCTCATTCTCCTGCACCGCCAGGTAGGCAAAGCCGATGGCCAGCTTTGCTCCGAACTCGAACTTGCGGCTGTAGCCCATGCTGGCGCTGGAGTCCAGGAGTATGTGCACTACCAGGCTGCGCTGCTCCTCGTGCTCCTTGATGAAGAGCTTCTCCGTCCGGCCGTAGACCTTCCAGTCCACCAGCTTGAAGTCGTCGCCCTTCCGGTACTCCCGGTAGCCCACCGGGCTTATGCCGTGGCCGAAGCGGACCGACCGGCGCGATCCGGTGTAGGCCGTGGAGACCCGCTTCTTGACCAGGAGGGCGAAGCGCTCCAGCTCTTTCAGGAACTCGGTATCCATGTCGCTCAGACTTTATTTTCCTTCAGTATGGCCGTTATGACCTGGTCGGAGGTCACGCCCCGCCGCTCCGCCTCGAAGGTGAGGATGATCCTGTGGCGCAGGATGGGGTAGGCCATCTGGTGCAGGTCCTCCCGGTCCACGTAGTTTCGGCCGAGAAGCATGGCCCGGGCCTTGGCGGCCAGGATCAGGCCGATGGACGCCCGTGGGCTGGCCCCGTACTGAACTCCCTCCCACTTCCTGGTGGCAGTGGTCACCTGGATGGCCGCCCGGGTCAGGTCGGCGGAGATGGGAACCTCCCGGCATAGCTGCTGCAAGGCCAGCAGCTCTTCCTTGGAGACCACCCGCTCCACCCGGGGGTCGGCCCGGCCGGTGTACCTCTCCACTATTCCCAGCTCCTCGTCGATGGTGGGGTACTCCATCTTGATCTTCATCAGGAACCGGTCGAGCTGGGCCTCGGGCAGGGGGAACGTCCCCTCCATCTCGATGGGATTCTGGGTGGCCAGCACGAAGAAGGGCGGCTCCAGCCTGTAGGTATGGTTGCCCACCGTCACCTGCTTCTCCTGCATGGACTCCAGCATCGCCGACTGGGTCTTGGGGGAGGCCCGGTTGATCTCGTCTGCCAGGACGATGTTGGCGAATATGGGACCCGCCTCGAACCGGAAGCGCTTGCCGCCGTCCACCTCCTCGATGATGGTGGTTCCGGTGATGTCTGCCGGCATCAGGTCCGGAGTACACTGGATCCTGCTGAAGGTCAGGCCCATGGTCATGGCCGTGGTCTTGATCAGCAGGGTCTTTCCCAGGCCGGGGTTGGACTCCAGCAGGGCGTGGCCCCCGGAGAGGACGGCCACCAGCAGCTGCTCGATGGCCATGTCCTGGCCTATCATCACCTTGCCGATCTCGCCCCTGATCCTCTGGAAGATGGCCGGCGCCCTTCCATAAATGCTCTTAAGATCCTCTATCATCAGTAGCTCCCTTCAAAGGCCCATCTCTAACGGGTTTTTGCGGGCCATTAATTAATCCTTTGCCAGGTTCTCGAAGTATCTCTTGATCATCTCTCTGTGCTGGGGAGGCAGGCTCTCTATGTAGAGCTCGGAGGACACGGCCACCCCCTGCCCCGGAGGCGCGGTCTGAAACAATCGATCCATCTCCTCGGCCGGCCTGGCCAGAGATCCGGTGCCGCCTCCTGGATAAAGCATCAGCTCCAGGTTGGCCTCCTCCAGAACGGCCAGAGAGGGCTTGCCGTAGATCTCCCCGGACAGGTTTATCGAGCTTCTGCCATTCACCCCGGAATCGACCTCATCCGATCCCACTCCTCGCACCAGATCGGAGATGGGCTGGAAGTCGGGTGGTTCGAAGATCTCCCCGATGTCTCCCATGATTATGAAGGCGGCCAGGCCGGCGATTATCACCACCGATCCCAGGCGGAGGTAGAGCCTGCGCCGGTCCAGTATGTCGCCGGGTGAGATCCTGGAGAGAGCTCCCCTGACCTCCTCTGCCAGGCGTTCCATCACCACCGACTGCTGGGATCGATTGTCGTAAGCGGCCCGGGCCATCTCCGAGACGGCAGGACCGAGAAGCATGAAGATATCCACGCTTCTATGCCTGCGAATGAGAGTGGCCAGCGCCATTCCCAGAATCAGGCAGACCGCCGCCGGCGCATAGACCAGGAGGGTGCCTTCCCCGTAGAACCGGAAGACCTTGACCAGTCCAAACAGCAGGAAGACCACGTAAAGGGCCATAGCCGTCACCATGGCGTTTAGCAGCCACATCCGGCGCTCAAATCGCTTGCAGGCTGCGGCTAACCTTTTTATGTCTTCCAGAAACTCGTATGAGTTCACAAATATTTAATTGGAAAGTCCGAATAAATACTTTCCGGGCAGGTCCGGCCGGCCCGACCGGTGAGCGGAAAAGAGGTTTATACCATCAAGGTGATCTAGGAGATCTAGGCGTCAGGGGGATTGACCGCGGTCAATTCATGACCTGCCGGACAGCAACGCCTGAGTGGCGGGAACAGAAGGGGTAGAACCGGTTTATTTCGAGTACAGGGAAAGAATGGCAGAAATTGCAGGGATCAGGCTCAAGCTGTCAGCTCTATTAGTGGCGGCGGCGGTGCTTCCCGTAATCATAGCAGGCTACGTCTCGGTGATGGAGCTAAAAGACGCCTCTTCCGGCTTTGGGGGGACGCTCTCCGACCAGAGCATCACCACCATCAACCGCACTTCTCTGACCTCGGCCACCTACGGAGGCACGGACCAGGAGGATCTGGCCCTGGCCAAGGCCAACCAGTACAACGAATTCTTCAAACGAATCGAGTTCCAGACCAGCTTTCTGGCCGGGGCGCTCTCCTCGAACCTGAGGGACGAAAACTGCACCATGAGCATCACGGTGTGGGCCGATCCCGGCAGCAGCAACGAGAGCACCATCCGGGAGGCGGCAAAGAGCCTCTGCGTCCCCGCGGGAATGCTGCAAAGAACGCTTAAGAAGGAGCCCTCTACGGTCAAGGGCTACATCGGGACTGCAGATGGAGCTCTCATCACCTGGCCCGACGGCAAGGAGGCCTCCCCTCCGAGCCAGAACCAGGACCCTCGGGCTCAACCCTGGTATCGGGGCGCCCAGACCGACGGCAAGACTGTGTGGGTCAAGGGCGACCCGGCCAACGAGGCCATGCTCTCCATAACCTGCGCCACCCCTGCCTACCGAGAATCCAGGCTGTACGGCGTGGTGGCCATGGAGATCTCCCTGTCCTCCATCTACGCCGACCTCTCCGGGCTCAGCCAGCGGGGGTATCCCTTCATCCTGAACCAGCAGGGCCAGATCGTGATGTTCCCCAAGGTCAAGAGGGGCGACGCCCCCTGGGACACCATATTTCTGAAGGGCAGCTTCAACGATGCCAACAGCACGGAGCTGGAGGCCCTGGCCAGGAGGATGATCAAGGGCATGAGCGGCTCCTCCCTGGTCACCCTGCAGGGCAAGGAGTGGTACATCGCCTACGCCCCCATCACCTCCACCGGGTGGAGCCTGGGAGTGGCCTTTCCCCTGGACCAGATGCTCCTTCCCGCCAGCTACCTGGAGGGGAGCCTGGCCCAGGCGGCCAACAGCTCCACCGGCTGGATGGACCAGGCTGCCGGCCGCATGAAGTGGGCCCTGATCCTGGCCGCCCTGCTGGCCGGGGCCATCTTCGGCGGGGCCGGGCTGCTCATGGGAAAGAAGATCGCCGAACCCCTGGAGTACCTGACCGCAGCCGCCCACCGCATGGGAGGGGGCGACCTGGAGGGCAAGGTCAAGGTCAGCTCGTCAGACGAGCTGGGAGAGCTGGAGAAGGCCATGGACCTGATGAGGCAGCGGCTGAAGATCCACATGGAGAAGGCGGACGCCGACGCCGCCTTGCGGGCCCGGGGCGCCCTGGAGGCGGAGATCTCCCGGGAGCTGATGCGTGACAGCCAGACCGGCCGCATCCCCCTGGCGGAGGGGCTCGACATCAGCGCCCGATCCTCCTCCTCGGATACCGACTACGCCTTCCGGGACATCGTGGAGCTGGAGGACGGCCGGATCGCCATGGCAGTGGGAGAGGTCTCAGGCACCGGATTTCCGGCGGCCATCCTCTCGCTCACCACCAGGACCCTGATCCGGGCCTTCTCCGACGTATCCGCCGATCCGGGGGAGGTCTTGCGTCAGGTCAACCGCCGCCTGGGAGACCGGCCCCGGGGCATGCCGGTATCCTGCCTGTACGGAGTCCTGGACCCGGAGAGCCAGTCCTTTGAATCCGCCAACGCCGGCCACGCCCCGCCCTTCGTCATCGACTACGACGGGATGGTGGAGACCCTGAGCGGCGGGGGCATATCCCTGGGCGGGATGGACAGCATCGTCCTGGAGACGGAGAGCCGGGACCTG
>JAAEEW010000107.1 GCA_013415595.1 Methanosarcinales archaeon
CCTTTTCGGCCGGGCTGTGGCCAGAGGGAAACGGATCAGGCTGGAGAAAGGTCTGGGAAGAGAAGAGGATGAAAGTGGGGAGGAAAATCGGAGAAGGGAAAAATCAGGAAATGTCGGGAGAAAAGAGAGCCAGAGCCTGGGGCCCCTGGGAGCCTGCAGGCTCAATATCAAACAAACCAAAAGGCGTTCGAACAGTGGTCCCTAGTTGTTGAGCCCTTATCCAGGGATCTGAGGACAGATAGAAATCGCTCAGAGGTATTGTGCCGTCTGCCAGATTGTTATAGACGCTGCCGTTGAACAGCACCGGCGTTCCCAGGGTGGCCTCGCCCAGCCACTCTCCGGTAATGTTGGTGGTGTTCACGAAGATGTCGTCGACCAGCCGGCCGTCCTCGATCTTCTTGCCCTGGGGCGCTCCGCCCCAGCTCCACAGGTCGTTTTGCCTGTCGGCCTGCACCGGCGGCTCGTTGTAGGTCAGGAACTCCTTGAGCCAGGCGGCCCCGAAATCTCCCCCCACGCTCTGGAAGGTGGTCGCCTCTTCAGCTCCACTTCCAGCCACCAGGCTCCCGGTCTGGGCACAGGCCAGGCCCAGCAGGAAGACCAGGCCGATCAAGACCATGAATTTCATAATTGATCAATCCCCAATCGCATTTATTGCTCATCCTGCCGATAAAAGTTTTTCGGACATGAGTTTTCAGGCTGCACGGACCTCATCTCAGAGTCCCAGGTCCTCCTTCAGCTTGTTCCAGGCGATCAGGTCGATCTCCTCGTCCAGCTCGTCGTCATCGACACCGTCCGTCAGCTCCTCCAGGATCAAAACCTCCAGCAGCCCAATCCTCTCCGATAGCCTGCTAATCTCCTCCCTCATGGCCTTGACCTCATCGTAAATGGCCTTCAAAAGATCGTTCTCCGGGTTCATCTGCTCCAACTCTTCAATTCCGCTTCTACTAGCGCATATAAAAAGGTTAATAAGATGCCAGATGATAACAGATAAATCTTGAAAACCGAAAAAACCTGGTGGAGGACAACCTTGCTTAGAAGTACATTCCTCATGTTGACCCTGCTGATCCTGATCGGCTTTGCACAGGGAGAGCCCTCGACTCCCGGAGCGGCGATCCCCGACCAGGACCCGGCTCTGGCTCTCACCGACGCTGAAAATGCCTCCCTGATGGAAGGGAACTCAACGAACGCCACCGCTGAAGACCCGGCTCTCGGGAATAACACCACTGCCGCCTCCTTTGAGGGCATCTGGCTGGTGAGCCTGGGCCAGTCCCGGACCACCATGGTGCTTCACCAGCGTCAGGACGTGATCTTCGGCTCGGCCAGCTCCGATCAGCCCCAGCCCTGGAACGCCGCCGTGCTGGGCTCTGCATCCGGCCAGTCCATCGACCTGACCCTGACCCGCCTGGATGCCAGCGGGCCGGTCACCACCCGGCTGGTGGGACGGTCCTCCCAGGAGGCCATCGAGGGCGACTACTTCCGGACGGACGCCCTGGGCAAGGTGGATAACGGCGCTTTCACCGCCTTCCTGATCAACCCCGACACCTCCGGCTACACGCCGGTGCAGGAGACGGCTCTCCCGGCTGCGGAGACGTCGACTGCAGCATCGGCCATTCCTGAGACAGCGCCTGTAGCCCCCAACCAGACGGAGAGCGTCCAGCCCGCCGCCAGGAGCGGCTACACCGACGTTCACGACCTGGCCCACCTGGTGCCCCCGGCGGCTGGAGTCATACCCCCGGGAATCAACATGGGCGGCGGTGGCGGCATGGGCATGGGCTGAGGTGGACCGAGGGCTGTAGAGTGGAATGGCCGGGACCACAGTGCGGCCGGGCCCAGGGCCACTTTGATCCCCCTCCCCGGTCTGGCGATAATAACCGGCAATACGATTAGAGCAGGCCAGAACCAGGAGGCCAGCGGGCCTGTGGAGAGGACAGAGGAATCGAGAGGACAAAGGATTCGATTGGACCAATCGTGAATGACAGAAAGAGGCGGCAGCAGGGCCACATGATCGTCAAGGAAATTTACGATATCAGCCTACCCCTGGGCGAGGACTGCCAGCGCTACCCGGGAGACACCCCCTTTTGCAGACAGCAGCTGTGCCGCCTGGAGGAGGCCGGCTACAACCTGTTCAGCCTGACCATGAGCTCCCACGCCGGCACCCATTTGGATTCTCCCGCTCACCTGGTGGTCGGGGGACGGACGATCGATCAGATCGCTCCTCAGGAGCTCATACTGCCGGCCAGGGTGGCGTTTGTCCCCGGCCAGGGACCTATCGTTGCCCGGGACATCCAGGACCTCGACCTCTCGCCGGGAGAGGCCCTGCTCTTCAAGACCGAGAACTCGGCCTCCGGCCTCTCCCGGTCCCCCCGGTTCCGGGAGGACTACGTCTGCCTGAGCCCGGGGGCGGCCGAGCTGTGCCTTCGCCGGGGAGCGGCCCTGGTGGGCATAGACTGCCTCTCCGTGGACCGCTTCGACGACCCTGGCCTGCCGGTGCATAAGATTCTCCTGGGCCATGGCATCCCCATACTGGAGGGAATCGACCTTGGACGGGTGGACCAGGGCAGCTACACCCTGATCTGCCTGCCCCTGAACATCACCGATGCAGAGGCCTCCCCGGCCAGGGCCCTGCTGGTGCGATGAGGAGGAACGCCTATGCAGACCAACTACATCCCCATACTCAGGCTGATGAGAGACCCTGCCTGCCTCTGCGATGCCGATCACTGCCTGCTCTACCTCAATTCGGCGGCTGAGCAGCTCTCCGGCTGGGATGAAAAGGACCTGCGGGGCAGGAAGATCTCCGTGCTCCTGGAGGAGGGGCCTCGTGCCCTGGAGAAGGATGTCCCCAGGCCGGTCACCATCCTCAGAAAGGACGGCACGGCCATCCAGGGCACGCTCCGAACCACTCCCCTGCAGGACGGGGACGGCTGGTCGGGAACCCTGGCCATCCTGGAGCCGGATGTCGAGAACGAGACCGTTGCCCTGGGGCAGGGAGAGCGTCCGGACTCCATCTCCTGCTACAAGGCGGCAGTCCTGCAGTCCAGGGATGCCATCTTCGTAATCAATCCCTGGACCAGAGCCCTCCTGGAGGCCAACCCCGCCTTTTACCAGCTTCTGGGATACAATTCGACGGGCGGCATCCACCACCGGGCCGCAGGCCTCAGGATGGACGATTTCGTCATGACCGACCCGGAGGTTATCGAAGGCTACGTCAGGCAGGTAGTGGAGAACGGAAGTCTGTACCTGGGGGAACAGGCCTACCGCTGCCTGGACGGCTCTCTGGTCAACGTGGACGTCAGCTCCCGCCTGGCCGTCCACGGCGGTCGTGAAGCCCTCTGCTTCGTGGTTCGAGAGATTGCCAAGTCCGCAGCCAGCAACGATGAGGTGAGCAAGAGGGACGGCCTGCTGGCCGGGGTGGCGGTGGCCTCCAACCTGCTCCTGACCTCCAGGGAGTTCGACGAGGGGGTCAACCAGGCCCTGGAGGTTCTGGGAGCTTCGGCGGGAGCAGACCGCATCTACATCTTCGAGAACAAGAGAGATCACGAGACCGGCCAGATGAAGGCAGTGAGGCGGTACAGGTGGGAAGCGGAGACGAAAGAATCCCTGCAAAACGACGTACTGTACTATGAGGTCCTTCCCCGGTGGTGGGACAGGCTGTCCCAGAACAAGCCGGTCTACGGCCTGGTGCAGGACTTCCCCCACTCCGAGCAAAGGGCCCTTGACCCGAGCATCGTCTCCATACTGGCCTTTCCCATATTCATCGAGGAGGAGTTCTGGGGCTTCATCGCCGTGGACGACTGTCGCGCCGAGCGAAAGTGGACCTGGTCGGAGGTCTCCATCCTTCTGGCCGCCGGGGCGAGCATCGGCGGAGCGGTGGCCCGCCGGCGGGCGGAAGAGAACCTGATGCAAAGCGAGGAGGAATACCGGCAACTGGTGGAGGACTCCAACAGCATAATCCTGAGAATGGACCCCACGGGGAGCGTCACCTTCCTAAACGAGTTCGGGCAGCGCTTCTTCGGCTACAGCGAAGGAGAGATCCTGGGAAAGAACGTTATCGGCATGATCGTTCCCGAGATGGAGTCCTCGGGCCGGGATCTCAAGCTGATGATCGATGACCTGCTGGAAAATCCGGACCTCTATCTGACCCACGTCAACGAGAACATGAGGAAGAACAGAGAGCGGGTCTGGATCCTGTGGACCAACCGGCCGGTCCTGGACGAAAACGGCCGCCTGGTCGAGCTCCTTTGCATCGGAAACGACATCACCGATAACAAGCTGGCCGAAGAGCGGCTGAAGGAGGCCAACCGGAAGCTCCTGGACATCATCGATTTTCTGCCGGACGCCACCCTGGTGATAGACTCGGAAAAGAGGGTCATAGCCTGGAACCGGGTCCTGGAGGAGATGACCGGAGTCATGAAATCGGAGATCATCGGCAAGGGCGATTATGCCTACTCCGAGCCCTTCCACGGCATGAAGAGGCCCATGCTTATCGACCTCATCGACAACTTCGACGAAAAGGCCGAGGCCAACTACCCCAACCTGCAGCGCATGGGCGACACCCTCTACGCCCAGGTGTTCGTCCCCAGCCTGTTCAACGGCGTGGGAGCCTACCTGTGGGCCAAGGCCTCCCCGCTGCTGGACAGGGAGGGAAACGTGGTGGGGGCCATCGAGTCCATGAGGGACATCACCCTCAGCGTCATGGCCGAGCGAGAGCTGCAGATCTCCGAGGAGCGGCTGAGGGCCATCGTTGAAAGCGCCCGGGACTCCATCTTCATCAAAGACCGGGACATGAAATACGTCCAGGTCAACCGGGCCATGTCTGAACTATTCGACCTTCCCTCCGGGATGATCATCGGCAAGACGGACCGGGACCTCTTCGGGCCGAAGGCTGCCGCAGCCATGGAGAGCGTGGACCTGCGGGTCCTGAAGGGGGAGGTGGTGGAGGAAGAGCCTGCCAAGATGGTAAACGGGCAGCCTCTCACCTTCCACACCATCAAGGTGCCCCTGCGGGACGACAAGAACAACGTGGTCGGGATCTGCGGCATCGCCCGGGACATCACGGAACGAAAATCGGCGGAGGACGAGCTTCGAAAGAGGGACCGGTTGCTGGAAGGGGCGGCCGACGTGGCCAACAGGCTGATCACCGGCAAGGACTTCGATTCAGCCATCCAGGAGTCGCTGATGATCCTGGGGCAGTCCTCCCAGGCCGACCGGGTCTACGTCTTCGAGAATCACACAGATCCCCAGTCCGGCGACCTGCTCTTGAGCTGCCGCTATCACTGGCTGCGCAGCGGCCTATCTTCCAGGATCGACGACTCCGCCCTGCACGACCTGTCCTTCCGGGAGGCGCTTCCCAGCTGGCACAAGGTGCTGTCCGCTGGAAATCCCATAAAAGGGCACGTCAGGGATTTTCCAGAGCATGAGAGAGCTTATTTCCAGTCCAGAGACGTGGCCTCCATGTTGATCTTCCCCATCATCGCCGAGAACGTCTTCTGGGGATTCGTCGGCCTGGACACCGAGTACGAGCGAGAGTGGGCGGAGTCCGAATGCTCGATCCTCTCGGCGGTTGCCGGAAGCATAGGGGCAGCCCTGATCCGCAAGAAGGGAGGCGAACGGCTCCGGCTCCTGGAGTCGGCGGTGGTCAATGCCAACGACGGAGTGCTGATAGCGGTGCCCGGTCCGGATGCGGACCACCTGTCCATCATCTATGCCAACGAGGCCATCTCCGCCATGAGCGGCTACAGCCAGGAGGAGATCGTCGGAAAGAGGCTCGGATTTATGGCCGGTCCGGCGACCGACCAGGCGGAGCTTGACCGGATAACCCAGGCCAGGTCCGGCAACCGGCCGGTCAGCGTGGAGCTGGTCAGCTACCGCAAGGACGGCTCCACCTTCTGGGCGGAGGTCAACATGTTCCCGGTGATGGACGAGGACGGCTCCGTCACCCACTGGGTCTCCCTGCACCGGGACGCCACCGAGCGGAGAAGAGAGGAGCAGGCTTTGAAGGAGACCCGCAACTACCTGGAGAGCCTGATCAACTACGCCAACGCCCCCATTACCGTCTGGGACGCCTCCTTCCAGATAACCAGGTTCAACCGGGCCTTCGAGCGGCTCACCGGCCACCGGGCGGAGGATGTGGTGGGTCGCCACCTGTCCATGCTCTTCCCGGAGTCCAGCCGGGCCGTCTCCCTGGACAAGATCGAACGCACCCTGCAGGGAGAGACCTGGGAGTCGGTGGAGATCCCCATCCTGCGAAAGGACGGGGAGACCAGGTACGTGCTCTGGAACTCGGCCAACATCTACGCCGAGGACGGGACCACCCTGGTGGCCACCATGGCCCAGGGGACGGACATAACGGAACGAAAGATTGCTGAGAAGCAGGTGGTCTTCCAGGCCAATCTCCTATCCCAGGTGCGTAACCACGTGGTGGCCACCGATCTGGAAGGAAACATCGTCTACTGGAATGACTACTCCGAGACCCTCTTTGGCTGGAGCGCAAAAGAGGTGATGGGCAAGAGCATCCTGGATACCGTCGTCCCCGATTACAGAGCCGAGGCTGCCAGGCAGGTGCTGGACCATCTGCTGCAGTACGGGCATTACGAGAGCGAGCAGCCGGCCCGAAAGAAGGATGGGACCATCTTTCCCGTCTACTACGTCTACTCGGTGATCAGGAATCCCGAAGGCGAGGTATCCGGATTTCTGGGGGTGGGCGTGGACATGACCGAGAGGGTCAAGGCGGAAGAGGAGCTTCGAGCGGCCAAGGACCAGGCGGAGGTGGCGGCCCGGGCCAAGGCGGAGTTCCTGGCCAACATGAGCCACGAGATCCGCACCCCCCTGAACGCCGTGGTGGGCCTGACCGGCCTGATGCTCGGAACCCCCCTATCCCTGGAGCAGCGGGACTACATGGAGACCATCCGCCAGAGCAGCGACACCCTGCTGGAGATCATAAACAACATCCTGGACTTCTCCAAGATCGACGGCGGGAAGCTGGACCTGGAGCTGCAGCCCTTCGACCTGCGGGAGTGCGTGGAGACCTCTTTAGACCTGGTGGCCGCCGACGCCTCGGAGAAGAGGCTGGACCTGGCCTACCTCATGGAGGGCGTCCCGGAGAGCCTGGTGGGGGACGTGACCAGAGTTCGCCAGGTGCTGGCCAATTTCCTGTCCAACGCCGTCAAGTTCACCAGGAAGGGGGAGGTTTCGGTGCAGGTGACCGGAGAGCGCCAGGAGGACGGGCGCTACCGGGTCCATTTTGCGGTGAAGGATACCGGGCTGGGAATCCCGGAGGACCGCATGTCCCGGCTCTTCCAGTCCTTCAGCCAGTTGGACTCCTCCATCACCCGCCGCTACGGGGGGACGGGCCTTGGCCTGGCCATCAGCAAGCGCCTGGTGGAGATGATGGACGGCGGCCGAATCTGGGCGGACAGCCGGCCGGGCCAGGGTGCCACCTTCCATTTCGCCATCACCGCCGAGGAGGGCCACATGACTTCCCGCATGCAGATGGGGCCCCAGCCCTACCTGGAGGGCCGGAAGGTGCTGGTGGTGAGCAGCAACCGCACTCTCAAAAGATCGCTGGCCAGGCAGATGGAGGCCTGGCATATGCAGCCCTCCGCTGCCGCCTCCGAGGAGGAGGCCTTCTCCCTGGTGGACGCCGGCCAGTCCTTCGACCTGGTCATCCTGGATATGCAGCAGCCCGATGTGAAGGCCCGGGAGAGGCTGCAAAGGTTCGTTCACCATCCCTCGCTGGAGAAGCAGACATTTCTATTGCTCACCTATCTCAACAGCCGGGACCTGGACAGCCTCGACCAGCCGTCCTGCTGGACGCTTTCCAAGCCCCTGAAGATCTCCCAGCTCTACGACTTCCTGGCTCACGTATTCACGGCCAGCGTCTCTGACACCTCCATGAAATCCAGCTCCTGGCCGGAGCTGCCCGCTCCCCAGCCGCTGCGCATACTTCTGGCGGAGGATAACCTGGTCAACCAGAAAGTGGCCCTCACCATCCTCACCAGGCTGGGGTACACCGCAGACGTGGCCGCAGACGGGTACGAGGTCATCCGGGCACTGGAACGCCAGCCCTACGACGTGGTGCTGATGGACGTGCAGATGCCGGATATGGACGGGCTGGAGGCGGCCAGGCGCATTCGCAAACGCTGGCCCGGCAGCCCCTACATCATCGCCACCACCGCTTACGCCCTGAAAGGTGACCGGGAGACCTGTCTGGAGGCGGGGATGGACGATTACATCAGCAAGCCCATCCAGATGGAGGATCTGCAGATGGCCCTGTGGAGAAGCCTGGGCCGGGTAGATCACCGCACCCCGGTGGAATCGCCCCTGGACCAGAGGTCACTGGACCGGCTGAGGGAGCTGCAGGTGGAGGGGGAGCCGGAGATCATCCACGAGCTGGCCGATCTGTTCCTGTCCCACGCCCCGGCCCGCATCCAGGCCATCATTCAGGCGGTGGAGCAGAGGGACGCGGATGCGCTGCTCAGGGAGGCTCACAGCCTGAAGTCCAGCAGCGCCAACATGGGGGCGCTCAGGCTCTCGGAGCTCAGCCGGCAGCTGGAAGTCATGGGACGCTCCTCCCGCATGGAGGGTGCAAAAGAGAAGGTGGAGGAGCTGGGGCCCGAGTTCCGGCGGGTTGAGGTGGCTTTAGCCTCCCTGAAGCGGGAAGGCTCGCCAGGCAGGGAAGAGCGCCCGGACCGGGAAGAATCTCCGAGCAGAGAGTGATCCCTGAACCAGGAACGACTGCCTAAGCCGGCAAAGTGATCAGGAGCCGGCGGAGAGGCTCAGGTAGGCCAGGAGGGCCTCCAGCTGGATTCGCTCGTTGGCCCCTTCCGTCAGCCGGAAGTCGATCTCTCCTATGCGGTCTATGAGGCGGACCTTGGCCTGATCGGGGATCTCCAGGTCCAGGGCTTCCCGGTGGATCTGGACTATCACGTCCTGGCCGGAGAGGCCCTGCACCAGGAGGAGCTGGTCCAGAATGCCCCGGGCACCCAGGAAGTCGCCCTTCAGGGCTACGGTTATAAGCTCACGGATCTGCTCCGGCCTGGCCTGGGCGGTGATCTCGTAGATGGTCTGCATGTCCACCTGGTCGCCCATGAGGGCTGCGGCCTGGAGGGCGTTGATGGCCTTTCTCATGTCGCCCCGGGCCACGTACTTGATGGCCTCCAGCCCGTCCTCGGTGACCTTGAGGTTCTCCTTCTCGGCGATGTGTCTGATCCGCTTCTTCACTGCTTCTTCGGAGAGGGAGCGGAAGCGGTAGACGGCACAGCGGGATTGAATGGGCTCGATGATCTTGGAGGAGTAGTTGCAGGACAGGATGAACCGACAGGTGGCGCTGTAGCGCTCCATGGTGCGGCGAAGAGCTGCCTGGGCGTCGCCGGTCAGGGCGTCGGCCTCGTCCAGGAATATGACCTTGAACTCCGCTCCGCCCAGGGGAGCCATGCGGGCGAAGTCCTTCACCTTGTGCCTCACCACGTCTATTCCCCTCTCGTCCGAGGCGTTTAGCTCGATGAAGTTGTTTCGCCAGCCTTCGCCGTAGATCTCCTTGACTATGCTGATGGCCGCGGCCGTCTTTCCCACCCCGGGCGGTCCGGAGAACAGGAGATGAGGAAGGTTCTTGGTGACCACGTAGGACTTGAGGCGCTTCACTATCTGCTCCTGGCCCACTATGTCCTCCAGGGCGCTTGGCCGGTACTTCTCGATCCAGATCTCTTCTTTGATTGGAACTCCCCCATTCGAAAGGTGTTAGCCTCGATATATCAAAGTTGCTCTGCCCTTTAATCTCCTCTGCCCTCTTCCTGATCCACACGGTTCTCATCTGCCTGAATTTGAGGCTCCGGGTCGGGGGGCCAGAAGCTTTCGATATAGCCCCCGGCCTTAGACGGGCTCTTTAGCTTTCGATATTTTTCGAAAAATAGGGTTCGCACAAAGGCTAAATAGGGTGTTGATTATCAGGCAATCGTTTTTCCGTTTGGAGGACTGGGTTTGATCGTTGAGGTGGCAGGACAGTACAATGCTCAGGACGTCGAAGAGAAGATAAAGGAGTTCTGGAGCAGCTCGGATATTTACGCCAAAGTAAGGTCAATGAGAAGCAGCGGAAGGAAGTTTTTCTTCGTTGACGGGCCACCTTACACCACGGGCAGGATTCACCTGGGCACGGCCTGGAACAAGGTGATCAAGGACTCCGTGCTCCGCTACCGGTCCATGAACGGCTACAGCCTGAAGGACCGGCCGGGATGGGACATGCACGGGCTGCCCATCGAGGTCAAGGTGGAGGAGTACCTGGGGTTCAAGAGCAAGAAGGACATCGAGTCCTACGGCGTGGAAAGGTTCGTCTCCCAGTGCAAGACCTTTGCCATTCGCCAGAAGGACGAGATGACCGCCCAGTTCAAGTCTCTGGGAGCCTGGATGGACTGGGACGACCCCTACATGACCCTAAAGGACGAGTACCTGGAGGCGGCCTGGTGGGCTCTGAAGAGGGCCAACGAGCGGGGGCTGCTGGACCGGGGTCACCGGGTGGTCAACTGGTGTCCGCGCTGCGAGACGGCCATCGCCGACTCGGAGGTGGAGTACTGGGATGAGAAGGACCACTCCATCTACGTCAAGTTCCCGGTGGAGGGGGAGGAAGGAACCTACATCGTGATCTGGACCACCACCCCCTGGACCATTCCCGCCAACATCGCCGTGGCCGTCCATCCCGACTTCGAGTACTCCCGGATACGGGCCTGGAAGGACGACGCCGTGGACGTGCTGATCATGGCCAGCGACCTGGTGGAGCAGGTGCTGAAGCAGGGGCGGTACAGGGACTACGAGCTGCTGGAGAGGATCTCCGGCAAGGACCTGGTGGGCCTCAAGTACCGCCATCCCCTGGCCGACCTGGTCCCCGACCAGGCGGAGATCGAGCACGGTGTCTTCACAGCGGATTTCGTGACCGCCGAGAACACCGGCTGTGTGCACATCGCCCCCGGGCACGGCATGGACGACTACGAGCTGGGGATGGCCAACCATCTGCCCATATTCTGTCCGGTGGGCGAGGACGGGCGGTACACCTCCGAGGCCGGAGAGAGGTACATCGGCAAGTACGTCCGGGACGTGAACGAAGAGGTGTGCGACGACCTGCTGGAGAGGAAGCTGCTCCTGTCCAAGGGAGACATCGTTCACCGCTACGGCCACTGCTGGAGGTGCAAGACCCCCATCATCTACATCGCCACCCGCCAGTGGTTCCTGGGGATCGCCAGCCTGCGTGACGACATGCTGGACGAGATCGGCAAGATCAAGTGGTATCCGGAGTGGGCCGGGTCGTCCCGGTTCCGGGACTGGATCAGCGGGGCCCGGGACTGGTGCATCTCCAGGCAGAGGTACTGGGGAATTCCCCTGCCCATCTGGATCTGCCGGGCCTGCGGCTCGCTGGAGGTCATAGGCACCCGAAAGGAGCTGGAGGAGAAGAGCGGCTCCCCGGTGGAGGACCTGCACCGGCCGGCGGTGGACAATGTTCACCTGCACTGTCAGTGCGGTGGAGAGATGCAGCGGGTGCCTGACGTATTCGACGTGTGGTTCGACAGCGCTGTAGCCTCCTGGGCCACCCTTCGCTTCCCGGGCCAGGAGGAGGAGTGGAAGGAGTGGTGGCCGGCGGACTTCATCACCGAGGGCCACGACCAGACCAGGGGCTGGTTCTACTCTCAGCTGGGGGCCAGCATGGTCTCTTTCGGCAAGGCTCCCTACAAGAGCGTGCTGATGCACGGGTTCACCCTGGACGAGCAGGGCCGGAAGATGTCCAAGAGCATCGGAAACGTGGTGCAGCCCGAGGAGGTGGTCAAGAAGTTCGGAGCCGATACCCTGCGGTTTTACGTCCTGGCCTCCAACGCCCCCTGGGAGGACCTGCATTTCAGCTGGGACGTGACCGAGAACACCAACCGCATGCTGAACATCCTGTGGAACGCCTACCGCTTCCCCCTGCCCTACATGATCCTGGACAACTTCGACGCCTCCAGGGCCGACCTGGGACGCTACCAGGAGAGCCTGAGGGCGGAGGACCGCTGGATACTCTCCCGGGTCAACACGCTAGCGAAAGAGGTGCAGGAGTCCATGGAGCAGTACCAGCTTCACCGGGTGGCCAGGGCCCTGTCCGAGTTCATTCTGGAGGACCTCTCCCGGTGGTACATCCAGCTAGTCCGGCCCCGGACCTGGATTGAGACCGACGACCCGGACAAGCTGGCCGCCTACGCCACCATCTACAACGTGATGGTCACCCTGTCCAAGCTGCTGTCGCCATCTTCCGGCCTTCGTCACCCTTCCCGCAATAGACCTTACTCCCCCCGGTTCTTGTGTACCAGTAGGTGACTCCCTGCCGGGTAACACTGGAAACGCCTTTCATCTTCTTTTCGGCTTTAGCCATGAAACCC
>JAAEEW010000010.1 GCA_013415595.1 Methanosarcinales archaeon
CGGAGGGACTCTTTGGACATGCCCCGGATCTCGCAGTCCTCTCTGTACCGCTGGATAAGTTCAACCGCGACTTCTGGGGAGGTGGCGACGTCAATCATCCTACCCACTTCCAGCCTCTCTGGGTGGAGCTGATCAGGCCGAACCCCTCCAGCCCCTCTAGCTGTCTGGAGATAGCTTTGACCAGCTCAGCCTCGCCAGGATCGATTCCAAGCTCACCGAGAAGCTTGTAGCTGTCCATGACACCGCCATTCTTCAAGATGGCCACAAGCTCTTTATTGTACTTCCGAACGCCGTCGAACTTGTCTTCCAGAAAAGCTTCACTGCGGTATCGTTTTAGCTCGCCTTCATACTTGTCGAGCACGATGTTCTTGAGCTTGAGTTCGTCCTTGAGGGTCTTGTTCTCGCTCCGGAGTTGGCCCATCTCCTTGACCATCTCTCCCCGGGGTTTGAACTCAGTGTTCTCTGCCAGGGTGCTCTCTACTACTTCGATAACAAACTTGGACAACGGGACGCCAGCTTCATCGGCTAGGGTCTGCCAACGCTGCTTATCCTCGACTGAGGGGAGGTACAGATAGACGTAACGGGCCTTATCAGGCATTACCATGGGGGATCACCATTCTATAATTGAACCCCATAGTATTTAAAAATTACTAGTAAAATAGTGCGGGGGACGGGAGTCGAACCCGCGAACACCTTCGTGACAGGGTCCTAAGCCCTGCGCCTTTGACCTCTTGGCAACCCCCGCTCTTATGGCCAGCCAGAACCACTGGACGCTTTCAAGCTGCCGCCTTTGGCTGGCATCACCTGATCGGCACGGGACCAGGGGGCAACTCTCTTTAGTGTGACAGGGTTTCACTATTTATCGCTTTTGGGAGAGAAAAGGAGGACCTACCGGCGCTTTGAGCCCCAGACGGACC
The DNA here is from genome assembly GCA_013415595.1 of Methanosarcinales archaeon. Taxonomy (GTDB): domain Archaea; phylum Halobacteriota; class Methanosarcinia; order Methanotrichales; family Methanotrichaceae; genus JAAEEW01. The sequence continues at coordinate 918 of JAAEEW010000010.1, forward strand.
CTGCCATCCCCAGCTATCGTCCCAGCATCTCTATCGGCGGGCCAATTCCGGCCCATCGTGGCCCCGTCCGTCTCCCCGCCCTTCACGCCGGGAAACAATGATATGATTACTATTTATATCGGAAGGATGATAAGTTACACCCAGGGACGGGACGTGTTCTCCGGCCCTTTTAAAAAAGGATGAGTGGGATAGAGCATGCATGTCGATAAACCAGTTCAATCGCCGTTTGACCATCTGGAAGTGATGTCGTTGGAGGCCATATCATGAGGTCATTCCTTCGGTTGGCCCTGCTGGCCGCGCTCCTGCTGGCGCCTCTGGCCGCAGCCCAGCTCATGGACGAGCCGGGCGAGGCCCGGGCCCGTTACCTCTTCGAGCGGGGCCTGGGCGGCCCCTGGATCATCAGCGAGAAGCATCCGGAGATGTACGGAAAAGCGCCGTTGAACCCCCCTACGGGATGGGGCTACTTCTTCTTCGGTCCCTCCCCCCGCTTCATGTCCAACTACTGGACCTGGAGCACCCAGGAGACCGTGAGGCAGGAGGCCGTCTTCCGGTTCACCAACCGTGACCTGACCTTGCTTGGATTCGTGGGCGTGGGAAGCGGCAACCTCTCGCTGAAGGACACGGACTACTATCAGCCCCTGGCCACGGTCAAGGTCCGCCAGCCCGCCGGATCGTATCCGGTCTACGGCATCGTGGAGTCCGGGGCGCTCAAAGCCCTCTACGTGGACTTGAAGCAGGTGACCATAGTCTGATGAAGACGAACCAGTAGAGCGAGCCTTTGGGCTCGATCTACACAATTTACTTTTAATTAATTCTGATTATATTTTTTAATTTTTGTTTTTATTTTCGTATTTGGACTTTGCGCCTAAGCCACCTGAATCGAGCTTCGCTCTCTCCCCTGCTCGTCGCCTGCGGGAAAAGTGCTTGCAGTAATCGGGGGGGCGGCAGCAGCCATCCCTCCAGCCCTGCAGGGGTGGGGAGGGCTTTTACTGGAATCGGAAACTATCTCCCCGCATCGGTGACTATCACCCCCCATGTCTGCCAAGCCTCGTCTCCGGGGAGAAAAGATGGCCGGGGCGGAACCCTTTTGAAAAACAGGCTCCGGGGTCCGGAGGCACCGGAAAGCCGGAGATCGGATATCCTGGCGGCGGTGAAGCCCTAGCCCATCAGCCACTCCAGGATGGCCTTGGAGGTGTGCAGCCGGTTCTCCGCCTCGTCGAAGACGGCGGACTGGGGTCCGTCCATGACCTCGTCGGTCAGCTCCTGCCCCCGGTGGGCAGGCAGACAGTGCATGACGATGGCCTTTGGGCCTGCCAGCTTCAATAGCCGGGAGTTGATCTGGTAGCGGCCAAAGACCCTCAGCCGCTCCGCCTCCTCCGCCTCGTCTCCCATGGACACCCAGGTATCGGTCACCAGCACGTCCGCCCCTGCAGCCGCCTCCTCCGGCTCGGCCACCAGCCGGGGCCTGTGCCCCAGCTGGCCCGCCTTCTCCACCACGGACGAATCCACCTCGTAGCCGGGGGGCGAGGCCACGCTCATCTCCATTCCCATGATGGCCGAGGCCAGGATCAGAGAGTTGCACACGTTGTTCCCGTCCCCGATCCAGGCCACCTGCAGGCCCCTCAGCCGGCCAAACCTCTCCCGGATGGTCATCAGGTCCGCCAGGATCTGACAGGGGTGCTCCAGGTCTGACAGCGCGTTTACCACCGGCACCGAGGCGTGCTCGGCCAGGCTCACCACCGTGCGGTGGTCGTAGACCCGGGCGGTGATGCCGTGCACGAACCGGCTGAGCACCCGGGCCGTATCCGCCACCGTCTCCCCCCTGCCCAGCTGCAGCTCGCTGCTGCTCAGATAGAGGGCATGCCCCCCCAGCTCCCTCATGGCCACCTCCAGGGAGACCCGGGTGCGGGTGGAGGCCTTCTCGAAGATCATGGCCAGGCTCTTTCCCTCCAGACGACGGGCCGATGGAGCAGACGCTCCCTTTGGCCGGTCCCTCTTCAGCTCGTCCGCCCGGTCCAGCAGCCTGGTTATGCCTGCCCCATCCAGGTCGGCGATAGATATCAGGTTCATATCTCCCCTCCCTTCAGCCCTTCAGTTCCTCTAACAGCTCGGAGATGGGCTTGACCTTCTCCTCCGTGGCCACGATCCTGCCCTTCAGGTTCTTGAACTCCGGTATCCGGCTCTCGTCCGTCTCCTCCGGCACCAGCCGGTTGGACCAGGGGCTGTTGGGCATGAGGGCCACCCCGGGATGGGGCGACTCATCCGAGGTCCTGGCGGTCACCACCACTGTGCCGCTGTCTCCCTCCACCGCCACCCTCTGTCCGTCTTTGAGCCCCAGCCGCTTCATATCCAGCTGGTCCAGCCTTACGACGGCGCTTAAGTCCTGGTACTCCTGGCTGTACCTCCCCATTTCCTGGGCTTCGCTCTGGAATATGTCCCTGAAGGTCACTATCCTCATCTCGTCCCCTGCCATCCTACAACCCCTCCTTTATCCTGGCCAGGATCTCCAGGTCCGTCATCCTCTCCGACTCCACCACCCCATCGAACTTGATCTCCACCCCGTCCATCCGCAGAGCGCTTCCCCCCGCCTCCAGCCCGGAGGCAGCCGAGGGTATGACCACCCGGGCCACGTCTGTGGTCAGGTTGCGGTGGGGGTCCACGGCGACCACCGGCATCCCGGCCAGCCTCCTGGCCACTGCCGCCGGCAGGGAGGAGACGGGGTCCGAGCCGATCACCAGGGCAGCGTCGCAGGTCTTCGCCGCCTCCATCACGCTGTGCTCCGGCCCGGACTCAACTCCGTCCTGGAAGGATACCCGGTTGATGAATCCGGTCTGGTCCAGCAGGGTCTGGTTGAACCCCCGCATGTTGTAGTGCCCGACCATGGGAATCACGCTGTAACGGGACGACTGGTTCAGCTTCTCCACCAGGGCGTCCAAAAGCTCCTTTCTTCCCTTGAGGGAGTAGACCATCCCCAGCCCCGGGAAGATGACCCCGAACCGCGACTTCTTCATGTTCGTAACCAGGGATATGAGCTTCTTCTTGTCCTCCACCCTGGGGATCTTGCCATCCAGGACGGAGATCATGGCCTCCACCAGCCCGGCGTCCCCTCCCGGCAGGACCCGGTAGTACTCGTCGGAGATATCGGCAGTGGGAGACTTTCTCACGTCGATGGTTATGGCCGTCCGATCCTCCTCGTATCCCCGCTGACGCTTCTCTCCCCGGGGGTAGTAGGAGAAGCGGGAGAGGTGCCGGGGATGGCTGCTGGAGGGGTCCGACCCCCAGAATATGCTCACGTCTGCGTAGTTCCGGACGTCGTCCAGGGTGCAGGTGGGAATCTCCTTTCTGAGCACCTTCTCCACGATCCACCCCTGACAGATGGAGGAGGTGTCGTCCACCACCGCCCCCAGCTCCCGGGCCAGCTCCAGCCCGGCCTTCTGGGCATCCAGGGTGGAGTTGGACCAGCCGAATATAAGGGGCTTCTTTGCGTTCTTCAGTATGCCTGCCGCCTTATCGATGGCCTCGTCGATTCCGGCCTCTTTGCCATCCACCGCTGGCCTGGCCCGGTCAAGGTAGATGGACTTGAAGTGGCCCAGGCCCTTGCGGCACAGATTCCTGGTCTTGCCCATCTTTCCGCCGTCCAGGGCGACCTCGATATCCTCACAAAGCAGGGAACAACCTGTACAAACTGCCATTCCTCATCACCTACACGAACTCTATGGCCTTGCTGGGGCAGGTGGCTGTACAGGCATTGCACATGATCTTGTTGGGGCCGAAGCGTCTGCATTCCTCCATGTTCAGACACTTGACCACTCCGTCCTCCACCACCAGGATGGCCTTGTCGCTCTTCGGTCCCAGCCCAATGGCGCTGCCCCTGGGATCGTTGGCCACGTTCACCGGACAGGCCACCACGCAGTTGCCGCACCCGTAACACTTCTCGGGATGAACGATCAGCCCGGTCTCGGAGGCGCCCATGATCGGCTCCATGACCTCCTGGAGCTTCTTCAGCTTGGCCTCGTACTTCGGCTCATCCACCAGGGGAGTGCAGTCCTCGATATTCTTCTCCCTCCCCAACAGGGCCACGGCAAAGGCCATACAGGTGGGAAGGCCGCACTTCTTGCAGTTTGTCTTGGGCGTTAACTGGTAAATCTCCATGGCGTTGACCATGGGCACGACACCTCCGTGAGAACGATCTGTCCAGTTGAATTCCCCAATTGGTATTAAGAATGTTGGCCTGGGCGGCGCTCCTGTCTAATTGTCAAAGTGTCGTAAACCTTTTCTCAGATACATGAGTACTGGGGTGGCGATGCCCTTTAGAGATCCTCTGGCCCTGCTGGGCCTGCTTGGCACCATACCGCTGATCATCCTGTACCTGATTAGGCCCAAACCCCGGGAAGTCCCCTTCTCCTCCCTGATGTTCCTGGTGGAGGGCAAGCCCGAGCGGTCCGCCGCCCTCAGCCGGTTGATAACCGATCCGCTGTTCTGGATTCAGCTCATCGTCCTTTGCTCCCTGGCCACGGCCGCCGCCGGCCCCTACACAGTGGAGCGGGGCGACCCGGGAAGCCACCTGGTGGTGGTCCTGGACGTCTCGGCCAGCATGGAGCAGAGCTTCTCCGCCGCCCTGAACACGGCCTCGGATTACATGGGCCGCTACGACCGCATCAGCATCGTGCTGGCAGAGAGCATCCCGGCGGTGGCCCTGCGGGAAGGAAGCCCGGCGGAGGCCCAGGACCGGCTGTCCAGATTGAGCACCCGGGACCTCTCGGCAGACCTGGCCGGGGCCATGACCATGGCCAGCACCCTGCTGGGGCCGGAGGGCGGCGACATTCTGGTGATCTCCGACTTCATAAGCTGGCGGGGCGAAGACCCCGACTCGACCCGCAAGCTGATCGAGTCGGACGGAGTGCAGGTGGCGTTTCGCACCGTGGGCCAGGGCGGGGACAACCTGGGCATAGTGGGGGGGTGGATGGTGCCCTCGATCTCCGGGCTGAACTACAGCTGCCGGATACATAACTACGGCAGCCCGGCCCAGGTCCCCATAACGGTTAAGGGGCCCGGGGGGTCCTCCACCACCACGGCCTTCATCGGCTCGGACCAGGACTACTACTTCTCCTTCGACGCCTCCCCCGGTACCAGCACCGTGACCCTGGAGGTGGGCGACGCCGTATCTGCAGACAACGTGGCTTACATCTACGCCCCGCCCCGGACCCCCCGGGATGTCCTATACCTGGGGGAGGAGGGCCCGGCCCTGGCCGCCCTCAATTCCATTGCCGACCTGAGGGTCAGCCAAAGCGGCAGCTACGGGGAGTACGACCTGGTGGTGGTCTCCAGGAACGCATCCGCCGACGGAGGGCTCAACCGGTACATCGACGGCGGGGGAAACGTGGTATTTGTGGCCTACAGCGGCAACGAGAGCCCGGAGTACCTGCCGGTCAAGGTGCAGGGATCCTCTGACGCCCAGGCCACCCTGTGGGCCCGAAACCCGGGATTCGCCGGGGATATTCACTTCGAGGAGATCGGCGTCTACTCTTACCTGGAGGCTGCTCCTCGCCGCCACTCGGTGACCATGGTGGAGGTCAACGGCGCTCCCGCCCTCTCCTACTGGAATCTGGGCCGGGGCCGGGTGATCTACGACGGGCTGGAGGGGGGCATGACCGACTTCTATCAGCGTCCGGAGTACCCCATCTTCTGGTACTCCATGATCAACTGGCTGACCGACGTGCCCGAGCCCTCCCAGTCCAACCGCAACACCGGAGAGCTAATCCCCCTGGGTGAGCCCACCTCCGTGGAGACCCCGGACGGGTCCGTCACCACCGCCACCCTCCTCCTGGACCGGGCCGGGATCTACACCTTCCGGGGCCAGACGGTGGCTGCCAGCCTCTACGACCCCCTGGAGTCGGACCTGCGGGGATCTCACAGCTTCGCCGGCGGGGACTTCGTCTCCCGGTCGGGAATGGAGAAGATCGTGGAGAAGGAGCAGGCCCGGTGGCTGATCGCCCTGGCCGCCCTGATGATCCTGCTGGAGCTGTTCATCGTGTGGAGGAGGCGAGAGGTATGATCCCCGGAGTCTTCTTCTCCACCCCCCAGGCCCTGTGGCTGCTGGCGCCGGCAGTCCTGCTGGCCCTCTTCTTCCTGAAGCGGGGTAAGGACAGAGCCCTGGTGATCAGCCGGACCCTGGTGGTCTGCCTCATGATCGTGGCCCTGGCCAACCCTTACGTCATCGCCTCCCAGACCAGGGACGTCAACCGTCCCCGAATAACCTTCCTGGCCGACGACACGCCGTCCACCGAGATCTTCGACCGGGGCACAGCAGCCCGCCTGCAGGCGGCCATCCAGGACTCCCAGATCAGAAGCTTCACCGGCCTGGAGACCCCCCTCGGCGACAAGGTCCTCCAGTACGCTCCCATGGGAGAGACGCTGGTCCTGGTCTCAGACGGCTACAGCAACAGCGGCCGGCCGCTCAAGGAGGCTCTGTCCCTGGCCAGGGCCTCCAACACCACCGTCTTTGCCATCCAGATGGAGCCGGTGGCCAACGACGCCAGCGTGGAGATATCAGGAACCAATACCGCCGTCAAGGGCGGCGATTATCCCTTCACCGTGGTGGTCAGATCGGCAGATCCGGTGGAAGGCACCCTGACCGTCTACGCCGACGACCATTCCATCTACCAGGGCTCTCTGGGTGACAACGTCTCCCTCAAGATGTCCAACAAGTTTGCCACCACCGGCACTCACCTGCTCAAAGCCGTGATCTCGCCCAGCAGCGACATTCACCCCATCAACAACGAATACCAGAAGGCTGTTTATGTGGTGCCTAAGCCTGCAGTCTTCCTCCTGGCGGAGAAGCCCTCCCCCCTGGAGACGGTTCTCGGAGACCTGTTCACCCTTTCCACCGGCCAGGAGACACAGTCCAGCTACAGCGGCTACAAGGCGGTGGTCCTGGACAACCGGCGCTACGATGCAGACCTGAATTCCCTCAAGGATTACGTGCGCGATGGAGGCGGCCTGGTGGTGGTGGGCGGCCCCAACTCCTATGAGCTGGGCGGCTACTACAACTCCACCTTTGAGGAGGTCCTCCCGGTCCGCTCCAGGCCCAGCACCTTCGAGGGCGGCAAGCTGGTGGTCCTGATCATGGACATCTCCGGAAGCACCATGACTCCCATGAAGACCGGAGACCCCACCACCTTCCTGGACTACGAGAAGTCCCTGTCCCTGGAGCTGCTCAAGTCCCCCCAGCTCCGGGACGCCCAGATGGGGGTGGTGGTCTTCGGGACCAGGGCCTACGTGGTCACCAACCCCGTCCCGGTGGCCCGCAGCCGGGGGGTCATCGAAGAGAGCATCAAGAGCCTGCAGACCCCTCTTGGCAAGGACGAGACCAACCTGGACGACGGTCTCCGGCTTGCCTGGAGCATGATCAACATCAGCCAGGGCGATTCAGAGATAGTGGTGATCTCTGATGGCCGGCTGGAGCCCGACCGTCTCAAGGGGGACGTGGTATTCGAGAACTCCGCCCGGTTGATCCGCCAGATAAACGTCACCACCACCCTGGTTCAGGTGCAGAGCTTCGCCGGGTCCACCGGCCGTCTGGCCTCCCTGGCCAGCGCCACCGGAGCCACCTTCTACCCGGCCATATACCCGAGCTCCCTGACCCTCAAGACCGGGGAGGTCTTGCCTGAGGAGCAGGAGATCGAGCCGGAGCCTGCAGATGGCTATTCTCTGGTGGTCTCCGGCACCGATCACTACATAACCCAGGTGCTGGAGGCAGCGGACTTCAACGTCACCCTCAACGGCTTCAACGACGTGACCCCCAGGCCGGGAGGTCAGAGGCTGGTCATGCTCACCGACGGAAAGCCCATCCTGACGGCCTGGCGCTACGGCCTGGGCCGGGTGGTGTGCATCACCACCGACGACGGCAACTCCTGGGGCCAGTCTCTGTACGCCCCCTCCGGCTCGGTGCTCGTCTCTTCGGCCGTCAACTGGGCGGTGGGCGATCCCCGGCCCAAGGCCGGCCGCATAGACGCTGAGGACGGCTGGATGGGCACACCCCAGCAGATCACCATCACCAGCTCGTCGCCTCCCAGGATTCAGGCCGACCAGGCCATCACCGTCGAGCGGTCCGGGGCCGACCGCTACACCGCCACCCTCACCCCCCAGTACTCAGGAGTCTACTATATCGGCGACTTCGGCATAGCGGTAAACTATCCACTGGAGTATCTGGAAGTGGGATTCAATCCCGAACTGATAAACATGATTGAATCCAACGGCTGGAGGACCTTCACCGAGGACGAGGCATTGAGCGATCTGGTCAGGGATGCCCGGGAGTCCAGCGAGAGGACGGCCACGGAACGGGTGAGCAAGCGGGCCCCGCTTCTGCTGCTGGCGTTGACGATATTCCTGGTGGAGGTAGTGTGGAGGCGTCTATGCGAGGTCAAGCGGGGTAGGTGAAGGTGATGGAGGATATCCCTTCGCCACCATCCATTCACCACCAGCTTTTAATAGCAATTCATTCCTATTTAGCTGCATATTTTGTGGAGGTAAACGCCAATAAATGAGTTCAGAGATGTGCACAGTCTGCGGTCTTCCGAGGGAGCTCTGCATTTGTGAAGAGGTGGCCAAGGAGCAGCAAAGAATTGCGGTCAAGGTCCACAGGAGAAGATATGGAAAAGAGGTCACAGTCATCCAGGGCATAGATCCCCATGAGATAGACCTGCAGGAACTCTGTACATATCTGAAGTCCAAGCTGGCTTGTGGCGGTACCGTAAAAGAGAGCATGATAGAGCTGCAGGGCAACCACGTCACAAGGATAAAACAGATCCTGATGAAGCGGGGATTCGGTGCAG
>JAAEEW010000108.1 GCA_013415595.1 Methanosarcinales archaeon
AGCCCGCCGTCTACGCCGGCAAGGTGTGGGACGGCACCCAGGCGGCCAGAAGAACCTACGGCCAGTTCGAGCGGGAGGTCAGGCTGGCCTTCAAGGCCCTGATGGAGGTCATGCTGGCGGGAGACCACTGGGGCAAGCCCTTCAACTTCCCCAAGCCGGAGATCAGCATCGAGCCGGACTTCATGAAGGAGGACGAGGCGTTCAACGCCGCGAATCCCGAGCTGCCCACCTACCAGGACCTGTACCTGCTCACCTTCAAGCTGGCCTCCGAGTACGGAACACCCTACTTTGACAACCAACTCCCGGACTACCGGGGCGCCGGAAAGGGCATATCCTGCTACCAGTGCTGCGCCTATCAGTTCGCAGCCACCTTCGAGAGCGATAACGAGTTTGAGGACAAGCTCTACTTCAAAGAGGGCAAGCACTTCAGCATGGGCTCCTGGCAGGTCGTCTCCCTCAACTGCCCCCGGGCGGCCTACCTGGCCCGGGGAGACGACGAGCTGCTCTTCGAGTACCTGCGGGGCCTGATGGACACCGCGGTGGCCATCTTCAAGGTCAAGCGGGAGTGGATGAACCAGATAGTGGCCAACCACCGCATGCCCTTCGCCACCCAGCAACCCCGGGACCCCAACACCGAGGAGAAGGGGTCCATCGCCGTGGACCTGGAGAGCCTGGTCTACACCATCGGCGTTGTCGGGGTAAACGAGATGGTGCAGTTCCACACCGGCCAGCAGATGCACGAGTCCAAGGCCGCCTGGAAGCTGGCGGTGCGGGCCATGACCGAGATGGAGATCTACGCCAAGAAGCTGGGCCAGCAGCACAACATGACCATCGCCCTGGCCAGGACCCCGGCGGAGACCACCGCCCAGAGGTTTGCCGTCTCCGATCTGATTCACGAGGAGTTCCGGGAGCATGCAGAGAGGGTGGTCAAGGGAGACCTGACGGCCGTGGCGGAGAGGATCCACCAGACCAGAGACCTGCCGGTCTACTACACCAACGGAACCCACCTGCCGCCTGCCGCCGACGTGACCATATTCGAGAGGGCCAGGCTGGAACACGTATTCTTCCCCATCGTGGACGGAGGAAACATTTTCCACATATTCCTGGGAGAGTCGGCCCCGGACCCCAGGGGCCTGATGGACTTCGGAATGCGACTGGCAAAGGAGACCCAGATCGGCTACTTCACCTTCACCAGGGACATGACCGTGTGTCTCAACTGCTGCGAGGTGGCCAGCGGCCTCAAGGACCACTGCCCCCGATGCGATTCGCCGGAGGTGGATCACATCAGCAGGATCACCGGCTATCTGCAGGCGGTAAGCGGATGGAACGGCGCCAAGAAGCAGGAGCTCAAGGACAGGAAACGATATACAGAGCTGATCTAGCCGGGAGGGGGGAAAGACACCACACCCGCAGGGCAAAATAGCGCTGCGCCGATGTCAGTTCCCTTAACGAAAGGTATATATCATATACCCCTCCTGGCCTATTTTGCCGAAAAAGGCAATTGGAGGAGTTTATAATGCCAGCGGTGGTTAACAGAGAGGAATGTGTGAGCTGCGGAACCTGTGTAGAAGAGTGCCCGGAAGACGCCATCACCCTTGACGACGAGGAAATAGCGGTAGTGGACGCAGATAAGTGTACTGAGTGCGGGACCTGCGTAGAGGCCTGCCCCTCCGAGGCAATCAAGGTCGAGTAAAGCTCGGTTCTTTTGCATCTTTTTTTTTGTGAGCCTTTTCCCGGGAAATCGTCTCCTTTGTCCTAAGCGGCAGCTGGCACCCGATAGGCTGCCTGACCGCCGGGCAGGGCACGATCCGGCTGGCAAATCCTGGCCCAGGGGCCGCAGCCTGCCGGTGGGGGGAGGACTTCGGACCCTGGGCCACGGGGACGATCTTGCCGCCGCGCCTGGAGCCTGCCGCCACCCTTGAGCCCCGGCCGGAGAGCTGGCAGGGCAGATCAGAGGCAGGGATAAGACGTATAGGCGGCCAGGAGCAAAATGCGCCCATAATGCGCCCTGATCTTTTGGGGGCACAGGCCGGGAGGGTGGGGAGAGTTTAGTCCGGCGGCCGCCCCCAGCACCGCCCCCTGCTCACCGGGCCTGACGCCTGGAGTTGTTGGACGGCGTGAGCACCTCGTAGAACCGGTCCCAGTCCAGGGTGGTGGAGACGCAGCCGGACTTGGTCAGGGGCACCCCCAGGGCGGGAATTCCGTAGCTGTGGCACATGACCAGGCCCTCCTTGATCTCCATCTGGCACCCCACCCCCACGATGGCCTGGGGACGATATTTCTTTATTATCCGCTTTATAAAGCTGGAGCCGGGGACCACGAAGAACCGGTAGCCGTGATCCTCCGCGAACTTCTTGGCCGCCCCCACCTCACACCGGCCGCAGTTGATGCAGCTTATGCCCTCCGGGGTGAGCTTGGCCGGACAATCCGTGGAGCGCACACACTGGGGCATGAATATGAACCGCCCCTCCACCGGGGTGCGGCTGAAATCCCTCCGGTTGATGTAGTTGCGGAGACATACGCCCACATCGTCCACAATGGTGTCGTCGGCCCTGGCAATCCAGAACAGGGCCTTGATCACGTTCTCCAGAAGGCTGATCCCGATGAGGAGCGGCCGGGCAAAGAAGAAGCGACCGGTCTTGAAAGAGTAGAGTATGAGGAGGGCCCCCGCCAGGGAGAGGATTAGCACTGCGGCCAGCAGGATTATGACCGACTTGCCCACCAGATAGTAGAGATGAACCAGATAGTCCATTTGTGAGGCGCTCCAGAAACGTGGATGGGCTTGGCCTATATATACCAGATCGCCGCAACTGGCCCTCAAAGAAGGGAAAGAAGCGGCGCAAGATTTTTATTCCCCCTTGCGATGATCTCCTTACCTTTTTACGAGGATCTAATGAGGATTTGAAATGGCTAGAATGCATAGCAGAAAGAAAGGTTCGTCCCGATCAAGGCCGCCTGCTGGCGAGAACGTTCCGGCATGGTGCGATATAAGCAAAGAAGAGCTGGAGAAGGTAATAGTAAGGCTTCACGACAACGGTCTGGCTCCCGCAATGATAGGGCTCACCCTGCGGGACCAGTACGGCGTCCCCAACGCCAAGCTGATCCTGGGCCAGAGCATCACCCACTTCCTGCAGGGGAAGGTAACCATGTCCGAGGTCCCTGAAGACTTGAGCCACCTCATGAGCAAGGCCCTCAAGATCAGGAGACATCTGAAGTCCAACAGCAAGGACGTCCACAACAACCGGGCTTTGCAGCTCACCGAGGCAAAGGTCAGAAGGCTGGTCAGGTACTACCGGGATTCCAGAAGGCTGCCCGGCGACTGGACCTACAAGCCCGAGACCGCTGAAATGCTCATCACATGAAAAGGCTGGAGAAGCCGGCAGAGACCATCGCGAGGGCCATCCTGGGCTGCGATCGGATGCGGGTGATCTCCCACAACGACGC
>JAAEEW010000109.1 GCA_013415595.1 Methanosarcinales archaeon
GGTATGGCCAGCCGGCGGTAGAACTCGGCATAACGCTGCACCGCCACCTCCACCTGAGCGGCTGCTTCGTCCCAGGTGGCGTGGGCGGTGTGGGCCTCCTTGAAGGAGGTGATCTCCCTCAGGCGGATCAGAGGCCGGGTGTGCTTGGTCTCGTAGCGGAAGGTGTTGATGATCTGGTACACCCGCAGGGGCAGATCGGCATGGCTCCTGATCCACAGCTTGAACATGGGATAGATGGCCGTCTCGCTGGTGGGCCTCAACGCCAGCTTGACCTCCAGTGGGGAAGTTCCTCCGTGAGTAACCCAGTAAACCTCGTCCTCGAAGCCCTTGATGTGCTCGGCTTCCTTCATGAACTCATGTTCCGGGATCAAAAGGGGAAACTGGGTCTCGTAGTGATCGGGATCCAAAAGCTCTTTGATGATATTGTAAACGTTTCTGCGCAGGGCAAAGCCGAAGGGATACCATACGCACATGCCCTTCACTGGATAGCGGACGTCTATTATCTCCGCACTCTTGAGCAATTCGTGATACCATTCGCTAAAGTCGGATTTAGCAGGAAGTTTGGCCTCTTTGGAATCTTTGGACTCAGTCATACCATCACCGATATGGCAAGGGGTGTGATAAATGTTTCAATCATGGCTGCCAGGAAAAGAAGAGGCGCTGCCCTCCACACCAGGAAATGAAGGGCCAGTCTCACCTCTTCTTTCAGGTCTTCGTGCTTTCCCATCAGGGCGTTGAAGAAACGGTGACCCAGCCTAAATCCGATGGCGATGCATAGCAAAACGACGGGCAGCTCAATTATCCCGTGTGGAACCACCCCTGCCAGGAGGTAGCCAACGCTCTTTTGCGATAGCACCTGGTATGAGACCACTCCAATCAGTATCCCGTTTGACGTGGCCACCAGCAGCGGCACCAGGCCAAAGGCAATTCCGAGCAAGATGGATACGGCGCAGGCCAGGGTGTTCTTGAGGAATATCACCAGCAGAATCTGCCAGGGCTCCAGGCTCATGATCCATTTGAGCATCTCCATCTCCTTCAGCCAGGTGGCAGCAAACTGGGGGTCCTGGCTGGCGGCCGAATAGGCCAGGGCGGCCGATCCGAAGAAGACCAGGACTGAAGTTGCCACATAAGGGCCCAGGGACCCCAGGTAAGCCAGATCCTCTCTGATGGACAATTAAAACCCCACACTCCTCCACTCCAATTCGATATTTAAGGCTACCGCGATCGGATGCGCACCCATGATCAGGGCTTCAGCCCTTCAGGATGGGGTGAAGGACGATAGGCGGGGAGACGGCTGAATATGGCGGCGAAGGGATCATGGCTGAATATGGCGGCGGAAGGATAATGGCTTAGAATGATGGCTGACAGGCTCAGGTCATTTCAAACTCTGGTCAGATAGTAGATCCCAAAGAGCATCAAGAAAGCGCCGCAGAGGCCCAGGACTCGTCTATAGCTCCTCTCGGACAGGACGTTCCTTCCCTGCTGCACGCTCCCGGCCACCAGGGTGTACCATCCCAGGTCCGCGGCCCAGTGGCCGGCCATGAAGGCCGCCGCGAAGATGAGGCCGGCCCGAATGCTGTCCAGGATCAGGGCGCTGCCTATGCTCAGCCACCAGATCCAGAAATAGGGATTGGCGGCGCTGGTCAGGACTCCCGCCAGATAGGGATTGGCCGTGCCGGAGGCCTCCGATCGGGAGATAGAGGCCCCAGCGCTGCCCTTGATGGTCAGGGCTCCAAAGGCCACCAGGGCAAGGCCGCCCACGAGGGCCACCGCACGGGAATAGCTCTCCGCGGCCAGGGCCACCCCCCTCAGGACCAGGAGGAAGACCACCACCTCCATGGCCATGTGGCCCAGGATGACCTTGGGCCCCATTATCCAGCCCCCTTTCAGGGAGGAGTTTATGGTGGCCACCAGAGTGGGTCCGGGAGCCAGAGCCCCGGTCAGGCCTATGGTGAACGCTATGAAGAAAACCTCTATCAAACGGTACATTCGGTGCCAACTGGGGCCTTAACACCTATAAAGATGATGTTGGCAGCCAGTGCTCGCTTCCTGGAGCTGGAAATGGCCGTCCCGGAAAAACCAGATTATTGTTAAAAGATGCGCTTAGAAATGGACAGGTCGGGATTCGAACCCGAGGCCTCTACCATGCCAAGGTAGCGATCTTCCAAGCTGATCTACCTGCCCTACACGCGCTAGTAAGCTGATGGGTTTCATAAACATGTCGGTTGGGCCCGACCGGGTATGCGGGGCGGGGAGAGGGTTGTGCGGTGGGCGCATAGAGCACTAAAAGCCTCTCCGGATGCGGATTATTTCGCAATGGTCGCTCATGGCAGCTGCTCTTTGCCCCGCGAAAGGCCCGCCGATAACACCAGCTCCAGGCCCTTCTCTGTGCTCATGTCCACGGGCAGGACTTTATCCTCCGGGACCATGACCAGCAATCCCTGGGTGGGATTCAGGGCAGTGGGGATGTAGACGTTGGATAGATCATAGCCTACCGTCTTTTCAGCTTCGGCCGGTGATTTGCTGGTCAGAAATCCAATCGAATAGACCCTGGGCACCAGCTCGATCAGCACCACCTTTCCCAGGTCCTTCTTGCCCGAGAAAAGGGTCTCGCTCATGTTCTTGATCACGGAATAAATGCTACGCGAGAAGGGTATCCTCAGCATCCAGCGGTCGGTGAGATCGGCCACCTTCTTTCCCACAGCCAGGGAGACGAACATACCCAGAAGGATGAGCAAGCCCAGAGTCACGGCCACTCCCAGGCCGGGAACCTCCCGGCCCAGAGCCACGGCCACCACCGGCTGGCTGATGCCGTCTACTATCTGGACCACGATTATCAGGATGTAGGCCGTCAGAATCAGAGGCACGGCGGTGGCCACGCCGGTGATGAGATATTTTTTGAGGTCCATGGACCTAAATGCCGTCCTCCGGCTATATGAATCTAGATGAAAATTGGGATAATGCCCGGGTTATGGGGCCATTTTTTCAGCGGCGAAAAGATCCTATCATCCGGACCCTGTCTTACATCCCCTATCTTGCAATTCCTATCTTACAGCTCCTATCTTAACAACCTCTATCTTACAGCCCCTTCTTGATCTTCTCCAGGTAGGTGTGAACCGACTCCACCGCCGTCCTGATGGAATCCAGAGACGGCCCCTGGCTATGGATCAGGGATTTTAGGGTCATCTCTTCAGGCTTGGGATAGTTGAGAAGCTTCTCGTGGTCTCTGGTGACCATGTAATGATAATGGCCGTAGGCCACGGTTATGGCGTAGGTCAGAAGCCTGTCTGCGCGCCGGGAGGAGGTGAAGACCATCTGCTCAGGATCGTAGACCGAATGGGCCCCGATCCGCATCAGCCTGACCGATAGATCGTAATCGTCCAGCAGGGATATGTCCCGATGTCCCCCTATCTTCTGGTAGACCTCCCTTCTCACGGCCATGTTGGAGCCGATGATGTAGTAGAAGCTCAGGGCGTGAAAGACCCTGTAAAGGTCTCTCCACTTCTGGAGAAGCTCCGCCCGGAGGTCGGCGTCCACGTAGATCACCGGCCCGGTGCTGGCGTCGTGGTCGGCCAGATTGGCCTCGATCCTCTCCAGCCAGGCATGGGGGACGATGGTGTCCGCATCGGTGAAGGCCAGGATATCTCCCCGGGCGGCGTCTGCCCCGTCCCTTCTGGATCCGCCTATCCCCTTGCTGGACTGGGCGATGACCCGGTCTGCGTACCTCCTGGCGATATCCGGCGTGCCGTCCTGCGAATCGCCATCTACTACTATTATCTCGTAGCCGTCCCGGCCGACGCTCTGGTTGGCGATGGACTGCAGGCAGCTGCCAATGGTGGCTGCCTCATTCAGCGATGGCACGATGACGGATATCATAGAACACCTCTCTGCAGGAGTATGCAGGATAGGCCAGGAGGTACCATCCCACCCCGGCCACCAGCCAGCCTGGAACCTGATAGAAGGTGGAGACTGCCAGCAATATAAGCAGCGATAGTCCGGTGAGCAGGCACTGCAAGATCAGGCCGTACATCCTGCCAATGACCGTAACCGTGGTGCGGGTGAAGCCCCGGTCCAGGTCGTAATCCACCAGTTGATGGGCCACCAGGGCTTCACAGCCGATCAAGAAGGCCAGGGCGGCGGCTGCATAAATGCTCCAGCCGGCGGATATCTCGCTGCTGCAGAAGACGAATCACGCCAGCAGAGGCAGAAATCCGAACATCAGGCCGTGGGTCAGCACGTCCAGGCCCACCCTCTCCTTGAGCCTGATGGGGCTGGCCGAGTAGGCGGTGAAGAGCAGGAGGTTGAGGACGACCAGGGCTGTTCCGGCGAGGCTGGTCTCGACGGAGAGGAGCAGGGCCAGTCCGACGAGCAGGAATATCAGAACGATCACGCCTCGCTCGCTGGCTCCCCCGTTGGCCATGGGATTTTTCCTCTGGCCCATCTTCCTGGAGTGAAGCCTGTCGATCTCCACGTCGAAGTAGTTGTTAACCACGAAGGCGTAGCCGATCAGGAAAAAGTATATTATTAATATCACCGGCATGCGACCTGCGTTCTCCCCGGCCAGCAGTGCGCCTGCCAGGGGGACCAGGGTGTAGAACCGGATCCAGTCCCCTATACGAAGCATCCTTAGATAATCCATCATGATATTCTCGTCCTATCAATCGCTGAGCAACTCGGTCTCCCTGGCTCTGGTCGCTTGAGCAGCATTCGGGTGGCTGCAGCTCCCCCGAATGCGGGCCTCC
This sequence comes from Methanosarcinales archaeon, assembly GCA_013415595.1. Lineage (GTDB taxonomy): Archaea > Halobacteriota > Methanosarcinia > Methanotrichales > Methanotrichaceae > JAAEEW01. The sequence continues at coordinate 4,743 of JAAEEW010000109.1, forward strand.
TAGCTGGAGAACCTGGCCTCAACTGCCTGCCGATGCAAGACGTTGTAGGAGCAGAAGGGAATGATCCTTCCGTCCGGCGTAGCGTAATGTATTCCGCACCTCTGCACCCTCTCCAGGTCTATGTTGTACAGATCCTGGAAGTGCATAATCCCCAGGAACAGGGTCCGGTTATGGAACTCCCTCAACGAATCCTTGGTCCCATCCCTGAGCACCTTCATGAGCATCCTGGCCGGTTTCAGGTCATCAGGGGACTGGTCGTCCTCTATGAACCGGGGGAGCTCCTTTAGCAGCATGGCCTGCATCCTGATGCGGCTCAGGCTGGAGCCTTTGAACTCCGTTACCTCCTGACGTATCTGCCTTAGAAGTCCCTCCACATCTATGAACCTTGTGATGGGCATAAGCCTGCCGTTGTTGCTGAACAGGTAGGTGGCCGCGCCGCAGCAGGGATGAACGGTAAAGGAGGGCTCCTGGGCCCCTCTCACCGCCTCTATGAACCGGGTGATGGGGGCCACGAAGGGAATGGGAAAGAAGTCCATGGCGGTGATCTGGCCGAAGGTTTGCTCTTCCAGGAGCTTTAAGACGTCGGGAATGGTGATTCTCCTGCTCAGCCTCTCCGATTGCTCGATCCTGCCGGAGAAGGAGATCGGCTGCAGGTTGACTCCCCGGACCACGTCCAGGTTCTGGGCGGCGAATCGGACGATATCCCCCAGCTGGCCGTCGTTGACCCCCCTGATGACGGTTGGGACCAGGACTATGCTCTTCATTCCTGCCCGGCGGCTGTTCTCGATGGCTTTTAGCTTTATCTGGACCATGCTCCGTCCCCGGGCTGCCTGATAGGTCTCATCGGTCAGGCCGTCAAACTGCATGTAGACCGTGTTCAGCCCGGCTTTCCTGAGATTCTGGCAGAGGTCCAGGGAGCTTGCCAGCATAAGACCGTTGGTGGCCAGCTGAATCTGGGAGAATCCCATCTCTCTTGCCATGCTGATAATTTGGGCCAGGTCCTCGCGGAGGGTCGGCTCGCCCCCGGAGAACTGCACCGCAGGGCAGGGATTCGACCTCTCGCTGCGCAGGTTTTGCATCATCTCCCCGATCTGCTGCACGCTGGGCTCATAGAGGCGGCCGGAATTCTTGCTGTCGGCAAAGCAGATGGGACAATTCAGGTTACAGCGATTGGTGAGATCGATTATGGCCAGAAGGGTTCCGGTGAGGTGCCTGGAGCAGATTCCGCAGTCCATGGGGCAGCTCATGCCGGCTGTGTAAGGATTTTCCAGGCCTTCTCCATCTTCCCTGTATTTCTCGAACTTCTCATAGAGCCTGACATCGGACCAGTAGACATCCTGGAATTCGCCATGATCCGGGCAATTCTTCCGGATCATGACCGCGCCATTCTCCTGAAAGATGCGGGCATCAACTGCCCGCAGGCAGATGGGGCAGAGAGATGGTACGTCTTTGTCTATCGAGGTCGATGCCATAATCGGATATGGTAGCCAGAAAAATGTAAAAAGGTTATGGTGCACCCCGGTCGAGAGTGCTTTTATATCCCATAACCACCGGCAGGCAGGGCAACATTGCTCAAAGATTTTAATGAATATGAATTTAATTAATTAAGACTGAGTTAACCGGGGGCCCGGATATGCTGCCAGCAGTCCTTCAAAAAAAGGCGCCTCAAGCCACAGGGGACTGTCGCTGCTGATTTTATCGGCGCTCATCATCTCCAGAAAAGGGCCCAATCCAGGCGGAACTGGGCGCAGCCAATCCATTACAGACAGAAAATACATATTGTTGTACCAAAAGATCTATATGCAACATGTAAGAATATAAAAACAAGGTGTTGAAAAAATGTTCCGGAAGAGGTATATATGCGGATGCTGCGGAGCAGAGATTGACATTAAAAAAACCCGGAAGGCTGAGATCTCCAAGGGGTGGGTGGAATGTCTCGCTCCGGAGGGGAGAAGCTGGAAGGTGCCTGCGGGAAAGAAGGAGCTGACCGATGGTACTGTGATGTATATCGATACCTATAACAATCTCCACAAGAGAGAAGAGTTCATGGAGCTCTTCGGGGTGGACCCGGAGAAGGCCTTCAGCTTCATGAGGGGACATATCAGGGTCAGGAGGGTCAAGAAGGAAAGCCAGCCCGCGATTTCTGCCGCCAGGTACGAATTCCGGTCTGATTTGCCCCAGCTGCCCGACCCGGAAAAATAAGTGGGGGGCACTGGGGCAGCAGACTTCCTGGAGATGAGACTTAAAGCCTGTAAGAGGTCTTGAAGAGCAGGAAATAGCAATAATGTATTTTTATCAAGCAAAAGTTATATATACTTTGCTGGATTTACGATAATAATAAATTTAGGAAGGGGTATATGTGATCAAGAAGTTCATCTGTCACAAATGCGGCTCGATTAATGAGATAGATCTACAGCAGCTGGATGATCCGGCAAGAAGAGGAGACTGGCTGGAATGCGCTGAGCCGCAGGGTTTTGAGTGGAAGCTTCCCGCTGGCAAGATAACCCCGATAGTTGGCGAGCCCATTTACATAACCGGCGGCGGAACTCACCTGAGCCAGAAAGAATATATTGCCACCTACGGCATTGACCCGGAGATCGCTCTGAAGATGATGCGGGGCATGGGGCGGGTGGTCAAGGAATCCATCAGTTGCTGCGATGATTTGACCGGCAAGTCATCCCGGACGCCCGACTCCATTCGCAAGCTGATGACCAAGCTGAACCTTGGCGAAAAATAAGAAGAAATTTGGCCGCATAATCCCGCTGGAACATCAACTTTTTCTCCCCTGGAGCTGGAGCGCCAGGAGCAGGGGCTGGGGCCGCATCGGCCGCCAGCTCCGTGCAATTCCGCCTTGCTTACTGGCAGCCGCCGGCCGCTTTGCTGCTGCAGGCTGCAGCAGGAGGGCGTCTGCTGGCCGCATATCTCCGGAAAGGCACCGCCCTGCTATCCTGCCCTTCCGATAATTCGGCATCTGGTTTCTTCCCGGGCTATTCAGCAACCTGCTTGCTCCCGTTATCCGCAATGGCGTTCAACTGGGCGGCAGCTATCAGCTTTTCTTCCTGGAGTTAGCCATATCGCCATTTCGCCAAAAGGCGGCTCTCTTCGGGCGTCCTGGGGTGCAGGGTGGGCCGGATTTCCGATTTGGCGACCAGGAGCCTTAGCCTAAAAGAATACCGAAAGTTATATGCTCCTTTGCGATCTATAAAAATGATGGTGTAGAAAATGCCTGAGTTTGCATCTTCATTTGCCGGCCTGGCCCGGGAAAAGAAGCTGACCCCGGAGGAACTGGTGCGGGCCATAAGATACATGATAGCCGCCGAGTACGAGGCCGTCCAGCTCTACGTGCAGCTTGCTGAATCCACCGATGACGAGCTGGCCAGGGCCGTGCTCTACGATATCGCCGATGAGGAGATCGTCCATGCCGGCGAGTTCCTGAGGCTCCTGAAGGAGCTGGCCCCGGAGGAGGAGGGCCTTTACGAGAAAGGAAGCGAAGAGGTGGAGGAGATAATCGAGAGCATCCGGAACAGATAAGCACCCTCATCCCCTCCCCGGGCCTGCCCTGGCCATTCCGGCAGACGAAAGGATTTTTGCCGGAGAGCTCTGCCTTTCAGGCTGGATGATCATCAAGATAGTGGCCGTGGGCAAGCTGAGGGAACGCTTCTGGCAGGAGGGGGTGGCGGACTACGCCCGCCGCCTGGGAGCCTACGCCCGGCTTGAGGTAATCGAGGTTCCGGAGACCAGGGTGGAGGGCGAGGCGCCGGCCGGGGTGGAACGAGTGCTGGCCCGGGAGGGGGATGCCATTCGAAGGAAGCTGCGGTCCAGGGAGGGAGGCCTGGTGGTGGCCCTGGACAGGCAGGGAAAGGCCATGGCATCCCTGGATCTGGCAGCCTGGATGGAGCAGAAGACGCTGGAGGGTGTCAAGGAGATCACCTGGATAATCGGAGGCCCGCTGGGGCTGGACCCCGCCCTTCTGGAGCAGGCCGACCTGTTGCTGTCCTTCTCCAGCCTGACCTTTCCCCACCAGATGATGCGATTGATGCTTCTCGAGCAGCTCTATCGCTGCTTCAAGATAATGAAAAACGAGCCCTATCACCATTGAGGTCAAGCCGGCTTCGCCGCCTCTCACCTGCGATCCTCTATCCCAGGCTGCTCGAAGGCAGTGGCAGCAGGCAGGATGATGGCCAGCGGAAAGGACGCCAAGCTAAACGCATCAAAAAAAGGATATCTCCGATCTCCCGGAGACCGGCGCTTCATTCCTCTATTTCTTCACTCCCTCGGCCTGGCCGGAGATCTTCGATCCCTGCGCATCATAGGCTTCGTAAGGGCCAGAGATGGTCTGGTTGCCCAACGTCAGGTCCAGCTTGAACAGTATGTCCTCAGTGTAGCTCTTCTCGTCGAAGGAAATGATGTCCAGCTTGACGTTCATGTCTGTCTGGGATCCCCTGGCGGTGACGGCCATGGTCTGGTTGTCCTGGTTCAGGCTTCCCTTGCCGGTGACCATGTTGGCTACAGAGAACAAAGTCAGGTCCAGGTATCTGGTGCGGCTGTCCACAAGCTGGAAATTCCAGTTGCCGTCAACGGTTGGGGCCGGCGCAGGGGCGGGGGTCTCAACCGCGGCCGCGGTATCGTTGTTGGATGTGCTGTTAGTGGAATTAGTGGTATTGTTGCCCGTGCTTGCCGGCGCAGTGTTCTCGGCCGTCTGGGTGGCCAGAGGCCTGGGGCTGGGGTCGGGCATGTCCATGTTGGGCCGCTCGAAACCCACCGGGGTAGAGGTCCCTGATCCGACCGCCGCTCCGCCCAGCCAGTTAAAGCCACACTGGGCGCTGGCCTGAGTGGATGATAATAGTATTGCAGAAGCGAGGATTAATAATACCCCAAATCTCATTCTTCGAGTTCCTCCTTAGGAATGAGGTAACTTTTTTTCTTATCCTCTTAAAGATTCCCCTTTAAACTTTCACATCCTCGTGTCCCTGGGTGAGCAGGCCAGGATCCATCCGCCCTCTTTGCCCGCGGCCAGGTCAAGCCGCCAGGGCAGCGGCCCGATCGATGGCTCGGCGATCAACGTTCTGGGCGGACGCCGTCCAGAGCAGAGCGGCGGGCTCATCCTCTCCGTATTGGCCCTGGCTGCGGCTGCCAGGGAGGGAAAAGATATCATTCACACCTGTACCAGGAGGGGAATCGCAGTTGATCCCTGAGATGCTTTCCTGAAAGGGGATGGAAACGGGCGCAATACTGAAAACGAGATGCCCCTATGAAGAATGGAAGGGAAAGAAGGGCCTGGCAGACATTTGCCTGAGCCCCTGCCCTTTCCGGTCAAAATCAGAAATATCAGATATTCCAGGCGGGTTGGATTTCCGTATCTCATCTGGCCGAGAGGATCTGGGGATGAAGGGCTAAGGCGGCATCGTCGTACATCTCGCCGGCGATGAACCGCTCCACCAGCTCCCTGGCCACATCGTCCGGATACTGCACCGGAGGGTGCTTCATAGTGTAGGCGGATATCTCCAGCAGCGGTCCGGAGATCCCCCTCTCCAGGGCCAGCTTGCAGATCCTGATGGCGTCAATCGACGATCCGCCGCTGTTGGGGGAGTCCTCCACCGACAGCCGGAGCTCCAGGTTGATGGGAACGTCGCCGAAGATGCGGGCCTCCATTCTCAGGAAACAGATCTTGTTGTCCTTTTGCCATGGGATATAATCGGAGGGTCCGATGTGAATGTCGTCGGCATTGAGTGGCTCATCCAGGACGGACTGGACAGCCTCGGTCTTGGAGATCTTCTTGGACCGCAGGCGGTCCCGGTTGAGCATGTTTAGAAAATCGGTGTTTCCGCCGGTGTTGAGCTGGTACGTCCGGTCTAGCTTGCAGCCCCGGTCCTTGAAGAGCTTGGTCAGGGTGCGGTGTACGATGGTGGCCCCAATCTGGGATTTTATGTCGTCGCCCACAACCGGCAATCCTGCCTCCTTGAACTTCTCCGCCCAGGCCTGATCTGAGGCGATGAAGACCGGCATGCAGTTCACGAAGGCCACCCCGCTGTCGATGGCTGCCTGCGCGTAGTAGCGGGTGGCTTTCTCCGAGCCCACAGGCATATAATTGATGAGAATCTCCGCCCCGCTCTCCTCCAGCTCCCGCTTGATGTCGCAGGGCTTCTCGCCGGAGACCAGGAACGATTGGTTGTCAGGATAATCCTTCATGTGGGGAGCCACACCATCCAGGACGGGGCCCATCTTGACCTCCACACCCTTGCGGGGAATCTCGGGCTGGAAGGTCTTGGTGCAGTTGGGCTTGGCAAATATGGCATCGCTCACATCCATCCCCACTTTGCGCGCATCGATATCAAAGGCGGCCACCACGTCGATGTCGCCAGGCCTGTAACCGCCGATGCTGTAATGCATTAGACCGATGCAGTCGCTCTCCTCTACGGTTTTATAATATTCTATGCCCTGAACCAGAGAGCTCGCACAGTTTCCGACGCCGGCAATAGCCAACCTAATCTTTTTCAATCCTTGTTACCCTCCTGGAATCCCTTGACGCACCTTGATCTGAGGCCGGGATTTGGTATTACTGCAAGACGTATATAACTCTATAGGCCTTTTGAAGGGCCGCTGCAGTGCGTAAGCTCTCCCTTCGGTCCCGATTTTAATCCAGAGGCTGTAGCACTGATTCCATGGCCATGGCCACATCCTGGGACAGCTTGGCCAGACCCGGCTCATCATTCTTAAATGCTATTGCCCTGGTCCCGGGAAGCTCCACCGGAGGCTCACCGTCCTCTGGATAGAGCAGGATGCTCTCCTTGCCCACTGAATGAGCCAGTCCCAGGGCGTAAGATACGTCCGGATCTTGGCTGGAGAGGTCGGCCACCACCAGCCGGGCCATTCCGATGGACTGCCATGCCTGGCGGACCGCTATGTTGGTCTTGAGGCCGCTCACATGGCGGACGGCCAGCTTCCTGGATATGGCTGCCGATTCCACCTGCATAAAGACTGCCGTCCCCTGGGGACCGGGGGATGTGAGCACCACCAGCAGGTTATCGTCCGCGGCAAAGGGAGCCGGGCCGAATATCGGCTTGGTCCGCAGGAGGTTCAAAAAGCCCCTGAACCTCAAGAACTCGGAATCGACGTGCTCCTCCGCCATCTTTTGCAGAAATTCCCGGCGCTCTTCGGCCTTCTGGTCCAGCATCTCCGCAGGAAACTGCAGGACGAAGGGGTCGTCAAATCCAAACTGCCACTTGGCGGCGGACATGGCCTTGTCCGCAACCAGCTTCACCTCGGGGGTGTAGAGGTAGGTGGAGGAAAGGTTGTGGTTTCGCAACTGCGCGAGGATGAACAGGGACGCCCTGTCCAGCACGGCCACCAGGCTGCAGGGCAGGCTGGACCTGGCGATGCCCCGCTGCAGATGCCTGGAGTCGGAAATCTCGTTGACCAGAGTGACGAATTCGGCCAGCAGATCGTCCACCTTCTGCTGCAGATCTAGCGACATGGTTCCGCCCTTGGTCCTGTTGCCCTTGTGAATCATGATTGAATTCCTCCTCTGTAAGTGGGATGGGGGAGTATATGAAACATGGGGGATGACCGGGCATCTGGGGGAGCATGCTGGTCTTACCCATCTATGCCTGCCGCCAGCGGCGAATTGCCCCTGAGGATCTGGCGGTTCTGGCGGTTCCTGGCCGGATGGCGGTCCCTTTGCACCTGGTCGATCCCCGGCCAGGGCTTTCTGACTGCTTTCTGACTGCTCTATGATACTGGGGAATTGTATGCCAAAATGGGGCAAGCATCTTCCTCCTGGAAGACGGGGGTCATGAAAAATATCCAGCAACAGCGAAAGACATATCTTTGCCACAGCTAATAGTGGTGGGATTGGAGTGGAGAATCGGTCATGCTTGGCGTTAGACATAAATTTCCAAACCTCCCCGAGCGGATCTCCGGCCTCGGGGAGCTGGCATACAATCTGTGGTGGAGCTGGCATCCAGAGGGAAGGGAGCTGTTCAAGATCCTCAGCCGCACCGGCTGGCATCTGAGCGTCCATAATCCGGTTATGATGCTGCACCAGCTCGACCAGGAGGTGCTCAGCAACGCGGCCAAAGACCCTCATTTTCTCAGACATTACGATGCGGTCATGGCCCGGTTCGAGAAGAGCATGGACCTGTCCAGCGGCTGGTTCTGCGCCAACGTGGGCGATCCCCACCAGGACGTGATCGCCTATTTCTCTGCGGAATTCGGCCTTCATCACGCCCTGCCCTTTTATGCCGGCGGCCTGGGATTTCTGGCCGGAGATTTTCTGAAGGAATGCAGTGACCTGGGCATCCCCCTGGTCGGCCTGGGCTTCATGTATCCCCAGGGCTATCTGAGGCAGAAGATCACCCCCAACGGATGGCAGGCGGGAGCCTGCGAGATCGTGGACCGGGAGAACGCTCCCATTCGCCGGGTTGTGGACAAGGACGGCAATCCTCTGGTGGTCAGGGTGCCCATCATAGACCCCCCCATCTTTCTGGCGGTGTGGAAGGTGCAGGTGGGAAGAACCGAGCTGTACCTCATGGATACGGCCATCGAGGCCAACACCCCTGAGAACCGGCTGATCTCGGACCGCCTTTACGCCGGGAATCCGGAGCAGAGGTTGCGGCAGGAGATACTGCTGGGCATCGGGGGAGTGGCCGTCCTTCGGGCCTTGGGAAAGTCCTTCTCCATCCTGCATCTGAACGAGGGCCATCCGGCCTTCGCCGTCCTGGAGAGGATCAGGGAGCTGATGGGTGAAGGCCAGTCCTTCGAGGACGCCTTCGAGATGGTCCGCTCCACCACCGTCTTTACCACCCATACCCCCGTTCCCGCAGGCCACGACGTCTTCCCCTTCGAGCTGATGAAGAAGTATTTCAGCTCCTACCTTCCCGCCCTGAGGCTGGACTACCAGAGGTTGTTCGAGCTGGGGACCAATCCGGCCAGCACCAGCGGTTTCAACATGACCGCCTTTGCCCTCCGGGCATCGGCCTATCACAACTGCGTCAGCAAGAGGCACCAGGAGGTAACCCGGGAGATGTGGCACTCCATGTGGCCCGATCTGAAGGTGGACGAGGTTCCCATCGACTACGTCACCAACGGGGTGCACGTGCCCAGCTGGATCGATCGCCGGCTGGGGGACGTGATCCTGAACAGGTACCTGGGGCGGGACTGGCTGGACGAGCAGGACAACCCCCGCATCTGGGAGCTGATCGACGAGATTCCGGACGAGATCGTCTGGGAGCACCACAACCTGATGAAGAGGATGCTGATCAGCAAGATCAGGGAGCGGGCCAGGCTGAAGTGGCTGGACAAGGAGACGGCCGATCCCAACATAGTCATGGCCTCGGGAGTTCTCCTGGACCCCACAGCTCTCACTCTGGGATTCGCCCGGCGGTTTGCCTCATACAAGCGTCCCACCCTGATGCTCCAGGATATGGAGCGACTGAAGCGAATCGTCAACAACATGTGGAGGCCGGTGCAGATCATCTTCGCCGGCAAGGCTCACCCCGACGACCAGTTCAGCAAGGAGACGCTGCAAAGGGTATTCAATGCTGCAAAGGATCAGTCGTTCGGTGGGCGGATCGCCTTCGTGGAGGATTACGACGAGCAACTGGCCCAGTATCTGGTGCACGGCGTGGACGTGTGGGTGAACAATCCCCTGCCCCCCATGGAGGCCAGCGGGACCAGCGGCATGAAGGCCACCCTGAACGGAGTTCCCCAGCTGAGCACCCTGGACGGCTGGTGGATCGAGGGGTACAACGGCAAGAACGGATGGGCTTTCCAGGGAGCGGAGGGCGAGAATCGAGACCAGTTGGACGCTCAGGCCATTTACGAGATCCTGGAGAATGAGGTGGTTCCCGCATTCTACGAGGTGGACAAGGAGGGAGTTCCCAGGCGGTGGGTCAGGTTCATGAAGGAGGCCATGAAGATGACCGGCCCCCACTTCAGCGCCCGCAGGATGGCCAAGGAGTATACGGAAAAGTTCTATTCCCAGTCTTTGCTGGCGTCCATAAAGATGGAGACGAAGAAGTACCGAAAGCTGGACACCCGGGAGATCAAGGGAGACGTCTTCCGTCACTTCTGATCTCCCCTCTCCCCTTTATATTATCCTTTTTTCGGCTCCTTTTTAATCTCCTTTTTTGTCTCCTTCTTAAAAGATATTCGGCAATCCTTTCGCATATCCTCTTCGCTGCTCGATATCCTCAACCTTCCGGCAGCTCCTGTGCCCTGCTCTTCAGCCCCCAGGCCAGGACGGCCATGAATGCCGCCAGGGCGGCCGGGCAGAGGTAGGTCGTCTGATACCATGGGAGGCTGCCCCCTTCTCGAGCTGGCCAGTGCCCCCACCAGGGTGCCGCCCAGGATCACCAGCCTGGATCCCCGGCGGTCCAGCAGCCAGCCCGCCAGGTTGGAGCCCACCACCACCGCCCTCACCAGAGGAATCATCATCAGGCTGGCCTGGTCGTCCCGGAGGCCAAAGAGACCATGGCCAGGGAGGGGATGAAGACCAGGCCGGACTGGAGGATGCCGGTCAGGACCGCCAGCAGTCCGGCCAGGCCCGTTTTCTAGCAGCCCGTCTTCTAGCAGCCTGTCTCCTGTCAGACCGTTTCTTTCCTGATCCCTGTCTTCTTCAGACCTGGCCGGCCGACTGCCTTCTCCAGGGCTGAAAAATCTCTACAATTTGATTAACTTTTGAATTATTAATGACCGACCGCCAGGTCACTCTTCAGACCGAATTTGCGGCTGATTGAAGGCCTAAATTACATAATGGGCAATATTGCATATCCGGAAAGTTTATATTGTCAAATGAGATAGGATGATTTGTCAGGGAGGGGATATAAGCCCGCGGGAGGGTCATGCTTCAAGATGTAAATACCTGTAATTA
>JAAEEW010000110.1 GCA_013415595.1 Methanosarcinales archaeon
GAGTGGCGCCCCATGTCTCCGAGTTGTCCGAAGCCCTGGCCAGGAGGGGCCATGACGTTCACGTATTCACCAGGCGAGGTGAATTCGATAAATATGATAATATAAACGACGTCCACTATCACCGGGTGGACTTCGACAAATCCGGGGACCTCCTCTACCAGATGGACCGGATGTGCGATGCCATGTTCGACAGCTTTGGCAAGATTCAAAAGATATTCGGCCGGTTCGATGTGGTTCACGGGCACGACTGGCACCCCGTCCTGGCTCTCAACCGCATAAAGTTCGAGCACCAGCTCCCCTACATCCAGACCATGCACAGCACGGAGTGGGGGCGCAATGGAAACAACTTCAGCAACTACTGGATCTCCAAAGAGGTCTCCCACCGGGAGTGGCTGGGATGCTACGAGTCCTCCCAAGTGGTGGTCACCACCGAGCTCATGAGAAGGGAGCTGAAGCAGATCTACGCCGTCCCCGACTGGAAGATGTGGACCATACCAAACGGCATAGTGGTGGGCAAGATGCACCGCGCCCTGGACCCCGGCCGGATCAAGGAGAGGTACGGCATCCATCCCCTCTCTCCGGTGGTCCTGTTCTGCGGCCGCATGAGCTTCCAGAAGGGCCCGGACATCCTGGTGGAGGCCATTCCTCATGTGCTTCGAAACCGTCCGGACGTCTGCTTCGTCTTCATTGGCGAGGGAGACATGAGGGACAACTGCGAGAGGCGGGCTCGCGAGCTTGGAGTCCAGGGCTCCTGCCGCTTCCTGGGGTACACCCCCAGCTCGGTGAAGGAGGAGGTCATCAACGCCTGCGACATGGTGTGCATGCCCAGCAGAAACGAGCCCTTCGGGGTGGTGGTGCTGGAGGGGTGGGATGCCGGAAAGCCGGTGATCGCCACCGAATCGGTGAGCATCATCAACAACTTCCAGGACGGCCTCCTGGCCTACATCCAGCCGGAGTCGGTGGCCTGGTGCATCAACCACCTGCTGCATAATCCAGATGAGATCAAGAAGCTGGGGCGCGCCGGGCAACAGAGGATCGACGCCGAGTTTGGCTGGGACAGGATCGCCCGGCGGACGGAAGAGGTGTACCGCAGGGCCCTGGGGAATGCATCGACTGCGCCCTAGATCCCGCATCTTTTTTCCCTGATTTCAATGATTAGGAAGAACTGCACCCCCCATCTCCCAGGATGACGACTTTTAGGGGGGCCACAGTCCGGCAATTGCCCATCCGCCGGGCATCCTGGCCGGCCCTCGGCCCCTGGTCCAGGAGGCGTCTGCCCCATACAGACCGAAAAGTACTAAAATGGGGAGATCATCAGGCCGATAGCGCCTCGGTAGCTAAGCCCGGCCATAGCGCGTCCTTGGTAAGGACGAGGCCGCGGGTTCGAATCCCGCCCGGGGCTCTAAAATTTTTATATTTTTCTGATGACACGTCCGCCGGCCTGTCGGCCATGTCGCTCCGGCACTCATTCCCGCGCGTTTATTAAAAAATAATTTAAAGGTTTGATGCAGAAAGAACAGGCATCGAATGACCTATCCGCATTGCTCAGAGCTGGCCGCTCAGAAGAATAATTGTTATACCGCCTTAATAAACAAAAAAAGGCTTATCATATGAGGGAGATACCCAATATCGTGCCCCGAGTCAGCCTGGTGATCCCCACCCTGAACGAGCAGGATACCATCGGTGAATGCATCCAAAAAGCCCGGGCAGTCTTCCAGGAGATGGGGATGGAGGCGGATATCATAGTTGCCGACAGCTCCTCCGACCAGACCCCCCGGATAGCCCGCTCGCTGGGGGCTGTGGTGGTCAAGGTGGACAGGCTGGGATACGGCAACGCCTACCTGGGGGGTTTCGCCTGGGCCCGGGGGGACTACATCGTGATCATGGACGGGGATCTGACCTACGACCCCGGCGAGATTCCCCAGTTCATCGAGAAGCTGGACCAGGGAGCGGACTTCGTGATCGGCACCAGGCTCAAAGGAAAGATCCTCCCCCACGCCATGCCCGGCCTTCACCGCTACCTGGGAAATCCCCTGCTGACCGGACTGCTCAACCTGCTGTTCACTACCGGCATTTCCGACGCCCACTGCGGCATGCGGGCCATCAGGAGGTCGGCCCTGGAGAAGCTCCAGCTTCGCACCGGGGGGATGGAGTTCGCCTCGGAGATGGTGATCGAGGCCTCCCGCCGGGGGCTTCGAATCGATGAGGTGCCCATCACCTACTATCCCCGGCGGGGGGAGTCGAAGCTGAGCTCCCTCTCCGACGGCTGGAGGCACCTGCGGTTCATGATGCTCTACCGCCCGGTGCCCTTCCTCCTGGTGCCGGGCCTGGTGGCCATGGCCCTGGGGGTGGCCCTGACCATCGCCGTGCTGGACCAGGGGCGGTGGAGCGAGATTCGCATGCACTCCCTGATCCTGGGAAGCCTGCTCTCCATAATCGGATACCAGACCCTTCTGGCCGGGATGTACTTCGCCGCATTCGGCGCCACCTACGGGGTATCGGGCAGGAGCGGGTGGCTGAACAGGATGATCAGCTACCACTCCCTGGAGAAGACCCTGCTCCTGGGGCTGGCCCTCCTGGCCGCCGGGGTGCTTCTGGGGGCCAGTGTGCTGCTCGACTGGCGGGAGGCGGGCTACGGAACCCTCTACGAGGTGCAAAGCGCCATGATGGCCCTGATTCTGTCTATCCTGGGGCTGCAGACGGTCTTCTCCGGGATGTTCATCAGCCTCCTGCTGCTGAAGGACGGATACGAGAGATGACCCTGAAGATCGCCTACCTCTACGACGCCGTCTACCCCTGGGTCAAGGGGGGCGCAGAGGCCCGGATCTACCAGCTCTCCCGAAGGCTGCAGGCCCGGGGCCACCAGGTCCACATCTACGGCATGAAGTGGTGGCCGGGGGAGGCGGTGCGGGAGATGGACGGGGTGACCCTGCACGGCATCTGTCCCCCGGTGGACCTCTACGTCCACGGCCGGCGATCGGTCCGGGAAGCTCTCTACTTCGCCGGCAAGGTCCTGACCTCCCTGGAGGGGGGCTACGACGTGATAGACTGCCAGGAGTTCCCCTATCTGCCCTGCTTCCCGGCCAGGCTTCGGGCCGGGATGGGAGGGTCAGAGCTGGTGGTCACCTGGCATGAGGTGTGGGGCGACTACTGGTACCGGTACCTGGGCCGGTGGGGAATGCTGGGAAAGGCGGCGGAGCTTTGTCTGTCCCGGCTTTGCCGGAACAACGTGGCCGTCTCCAGCCGGACCTGTCAGCACCTGGTGGCGCTGGGGGCCAGAGAGGTGGAGGTGATACCAAACGGCATAGACCGGCGGGAGATCGAGGAGGTCGTTGCATCCGACGAGCAGTGCGACGTGATCTACATAGGCCGGCTGGCAGAGAACAAGAACCTGGACCTGCTGATGAGGTCTCTATCCCTGGTCAGGCAGGAGGTCCCCGATCTGCGGTGCACCATAATCGGGGACGGCCCGGAGATGGCGAAATTGAAAAGGCTGTGTCGCGAGCTGGGGGTGGACCGCTCTGTGCAGTTCAAGGGCTTCCTGGAGAGCCACGGCCAGGTGCTGACCCACATAAAATCCTCCCGGATGCTGGTCCTTCCCTCCACCAGAGAGGGCTTTGGCATGGCCGCCCTGGAGGCCTGTGCCTGCGGCCTGCCGGTGGTCACCGTGAATCACTGGATGAACGCCGCATGCGACCTGATCACCCCCCGGACCGGCATCGTCTGCCAGCCGGAGGAGAGGGATCTGGCGGCGGGAATCGTGCAGCTCCTGGCGACCGGGAAAGGGATGAGAGAGAGCTGCCTGGAGCTGGCCAGGGGCTACGACTGGGACAGGATCGCCGACAGATGCGAGGAGTATTACCGGAGAGCGGCGCAGGGATGACCAGAAGGCTTGATAACATCCGGGAAAAGTCCAATGGGCGGCTAGGTGGGGGCAAAATGGCGCCACGGGGCGTCACAACCGACCGTTTATGCATGAGTTCAGGCAAGAAACGATGCCTGAAGACGAACAACTATGCCGTAATTTTAAATAAGGTAAGATATTGAATTATGATCGGGCCAACAGCAGTTCGGAGCACCTATACGGGTATCTTAATGAGCACCTCGATGTTTCTCTAAGAGCACCGCACAGGAACGTCTCTGACTTTAAAAAGGGCCAAGACACAGGAGGAAGTCAACTGAGCATACTGGTCACCGGCGGGGCGGGCTTCATAGGCTCCAACCTGGTGGAGGAGCTGCTCTCCCAGGGAAAAGAGGTAGTGGTGGTGGACAACATGGATACCGGCAGCGAGGACAACCTGCAGGATCTGCAGGGATCCTGGGAGCTGATCCGGGCCGACTGCCAGGAGATATCCGGGATGGACCTGAACCTCCGGGCCATCTATCACCTGGGAATCCCGTCGTCCTCGCCTATGTACAGACGGGACCCCTTCCTGGTGGGGGGAGCCATCAACGGGGCCATCGCCGTCTTCGAGCTGGCCAAAAGGTGCGGCTGCCGGGTGGTCTACGCCACCACCTCGTCCCTCTACAGCGGCCTGCAGCCCCCTCACCGGGAGGATATGGAGATTCAGATCACCGATTACTACACCGAGGCCCGCCTGGCCGTGGAGCGGATAGCGGAGCTCTACCGACGGCTCTATGGAGTCGGATCTGTGGGCACCCGGTTCTTCTCGGTCTACGGCCCCCGGGAGAGGGCCAAGAAGCAGTACGCCAACATTGTCACCCAGTTCCTGTGGGAGATGATGGCCGGAGAGACCCCGGTGATCTACGGCGACGGCTCCCAGACCAGGGACTTCGTCTACGTCAAAGACGTGGTCCGGGCCCTGAATGCGGCCATGGATTCTGATTACCACGGCGTGCTGAACGTGGGCACGGGAGAGGCCTACAGCTTCCGGGAGGTATTTCAGATCCTGAAGAGCACTCTGGATCTGGATATCGAGGCCAGATACGTGGAGAATCCCATCAAGAATTACGTGCCCCACACCAGGGCGGATACGTCCAGGGCCAAAGCCGTGCTTGGATTCTCTGCTCGCTACAGCCTGGAAGAGGGACTAAGAGAGCTGATAGAATACTACAACCATCAGCCGATGTGATTGAATGGATTTTGCCGATAAAAGAGTTCTGATAACCGGAATAAGCGGTTTTGTGGGCTCCCAGATGGCCAGGCGCCTGGTCGATCAGGGTGCGCAGGTCCACGGCCTGCTCCGCAGGCGGGCAGACGGCATGGCCCCCCACAACCTGGTCCGGCTGGGGGTATCCCAGCAGGTCAACCTGATCGAGGGGGACCTGGAGAACATCTCCAGCATTGGAAACGCCCTGTCTGCCAGCGACCCGGATGTGGTGTTTCACCTGGCCGCCCAGTCCTTCGTGCCCCGGTCATTCTCCAATCCGGTGGAGACCATGAGCTGCAACTGCGAAGGGACCGCCAACCTCCTGGAGGCCATCCGCATGAAGGACGTGGACCCGGTGGTGATCTTCGCCGGAAGCAGCGAGGAGTACGGCCTGGTGCTCTCCTCCACCCTTCAGTACGAGAGGGCCCTGGAGAAGTACGGGACGGTCTTTCCCGGACCGGTGCAGATGCCGGAGGTGCCCATAGCGGAGACCAATCCCCTGCGGCCCATGTCCCCTTACGCCGTGAGCAAGGTCTACGGCGACTTTTTGATGAGGAACTACTGGCACTCCTACGGGGTCAAGGCCGTGGTCTCCCGGGCCTTCAACCATGAAGGGGCCGGACGGGGCAACATGTTCGTCACCTCGGTGGCCACCAACCAGGTGATGCAGCTCAAGTACGGCGAGACCGACTCCATCACCATCGGAAACGTCAACGCCTTCCGGGACTGGAGCCATGTGGATGACGTCATCGACGGCTACCTGCTCCTGGCGGAGAAGGGCGGCCGGGGCGACGTCTACAACCAGGGCTCCAGGCGGACCAACTCGGTCATGACCTACCTGCTGATGAGCCTTGACGACGCCGGCTTCCCGGTGGACCGCATCGAGACCCTGGAGGGTGAGAAGGCGGTGGACGACCCCCTGGAGCCGGACGGGTCGGAGATCTTCGGCATCAAGTTTGAGAAGAGCAGAGTCGACGACCTGCTCTTGCGGGGGGAGCTGGAGTTCACCCTGCAGGACCGGGGAGTGGCCGTTGCCTCCGGGCAGGATAGGATCAAAATAACCTTCGATCCCCAGCGCTTCAGGCCGGCAGAGGTGCCCATACTGCTCTCGGATACCGGCAAGATCGAGTCCCTGGGATTCAGGGTCCGCCACCCGCTAAAGGACATAATCCGGGATCAGCTCGACCACTACCTCTCCGAGAAGGAGCGCAAGGGGTCCTATTGAGAATCGCCATATTCCTGGACTACATCGGGGCCATCGGCGGCGGCGAGAGGGTGGCCCTGATGCTGGCCCGGGCCCTGCAGGCGGACCTGATAACCACCGATCTGGCCACAGATGCTGTGGACCGGCTGGGATACGGGGACGTAAGGATCGAAAGCCTGGGAAGCACCATCAAGTTCCCGCCTTTGAAGCAGATCTCGGCATCCTGGATGTTCTTTGCCTGCGACTTCTCCGACCACTACGACTTCTTCATATTCTCCGGAAACTGGTCCCACTACGCCGCCCGCAGGCACCACCCCAACCTCTGGTACTGCTACACCCCGGTCCGGGCCTTCTACGACCTCCGGGAGCAGATGATCTCCCGGCAGCCAACCCCGGTGCATAGAGGCCTGGCCGCCCTGTGGATCGGCCTGCACCGCCGGATGGACCAGCGCTCGGTGCAGAACCTGGACCGGATCGTGGCCATCAGCTCCAACGTGCAAAGGCGCATCCAGGAGTACCACGGCCGCACCTCGACCATAATCTATCCGCCGGTGGACGCCGGCCGCTTCCGCTGGCGGGAGGATGGCGACTTCTGGCTCTCCGTCAACCGCATCTACCCGGAGAAGAGGATCGACCTGCAGTTCGAGGTGTTTCGGTCCCTGCCGGAGGAGAGGCTGGTGGTGGTGGGAGGCTATGCCTCCGGGGATCATGCCGCCCGCTACCACGACCATCTGGCAAATAACATACCCAAAAACGTGGAGATGATGGGGTCGGTATCCGAGGAGGAGCTGATCGACCTCTACGCCCGCTGCAAGGGCCTGATCTGCACGGCCGTGGATGAGGACTTCGGACTCACTCCGCTGGAAGCCATGGCCAGCGGAAAGCCGGTGGTGGCGGTGGACGAGGGAGGGTTCAGGGAGACGGTGGTCCACGGCCGGACAGGGATGCTGGTCAGGCCGGAGAGGGACGAGCTGGCCAGGGCGGTGAGAGAGGTGTCCCGGGACGGCATAAGCTATAAGGAGGCCTGCCAGGTCCGGGCCAGGGAGTTTGATAC